>NZ_LZKQ01000330.1 GCF_001668675.1 Mycobacterium asiaticum
CCAGGCGACCCCGCCCGCCGGCCGCGGGGCGGCGCGGGGGCGCGGAGCTGGTTTTAAGCCCATTCTGCGTCTGCTCGCGCTATCGGGGTGACCCCTCGGGCCAGTAGGTTGACTGCAATGAGCTGGTGGACTGCCCGCGCCGAGCGGACGCTGAGCGAAGAGGTGCCCGCGGCGCCGGAGCGGGTGCGCGACTACTACGTCGACCTGGACAACCTCAGGCTTGTGCACCCGCTGATCGTTTCGGTCGAAGTGCTTTCGCGCACCGAGACGGCCGACGGCTACGAGCAGAGCTACCGCGTGGTGGACCGGATCCCACTGGGGCCGGTCACCATGAAGCTGACATACCGTGCGCGGCTGCATGTTCCGGCCCACGGCGACGTGCTGACCGAAGCCGACCAGTCACCGGGGGTGCGGCTGCGCGGGACGGTGAGCTTCACACCGATCGAGGGCGGCACCCGCATCACGGAACGGATCCGGTTCGAAGCGCCCCGCCCGCTGGGCGCGATCACCATCCGGGAGGCGGTCAAGGCGCATGCCAAGATGCTCTACGGCATCCGGCGGCATTTCGAATCACGCTGAGCTACCGGGCGTTCCACTCCGAGTTCAGGGCCCGATCCGACAGGTACTTCGTGGAGCTCCAGCCACCGTCGACGACGATGGTCTGCCCGTTGATGAACGCGCCCCCGGGCGAGCACAAGAACGCCACCGTGCTGGCGACATCCTCGACGGTGCCCAGGCGTTGATGCGGGGTCATCTCGGTGTTGATCCGCCGGAATCGCTCGTCGGCCAGCCGGTGTTCGGTCATGGCGGTCTGGATAACCCCGGGAGCCACGGCGTTGCAACGGATTCCCTGTGCGCCGTACTGGCAGGCGATATGGGTGGTCATCGCGGTCAGTCCGCCTTTGGCGGCCGAGTAGGCACCGCCGCGCATGCCGCCGACGACGGCGAAGGTCGAGGTGATGTTGATGATGGCCGATCCGGGCTGCAGATGCGGCAGCACCTCGCGGATGAGCCGGAACGGCGCACGCAGCATCAATCCGAGGAAATGGTCCAGGGATTCGTCGTCGGTCTCGTGCAACGGTTTGGGGCTACCCACGCCGGCGGTGTTGACCAGGAAGTCGATGCGGCCCCAACGGGCCAGGGCGGCCTCGGTAATCCGCTTGGGCGCCGTGTCGTCGGTGAGATCGGCAGCGTGGGTTGCCACCCGCTGCGGATCGCCGATCGCCTCGGCCAGCGCGTCGAGCCTGGTTTGGTCGCGCCCGGTGGCAAAAACCGCGATACCGGAGTCGGCAAGCTTTGCCGCGCAACCGGATCCGATGCCGCCGGTCGCCCCGGTCACAATTGCTACCTGCATGTCATTGCCCTGCCTCTTCCAGCGTCGCCTTGATCCGGTGCTTGAGCACCTTGCCGGCATCGTTCTTCGGGAGGGCATTCCAGATGACCACCTGCTCGGGCGCTTTGAAGCGGGCAACGCCGGCGCTCTCCAGGAAGGCGCGCAGCACGGCGACATCGGGTGCCGCCGTGCCGGCCGGCACCACCACCGCGCACGCCCGCTCACCGGTACGGGCATCGGGCAGGCCAACCACGGCGACCTCGGCCACATCGGGATGGCTCATCAGGACGTCCTCGACCTCCTTCGGGGAGATGTTCTCACCATTGCGGATGATGATGTCCTTGGCTCGCCCGGTAACGACGAGGTAGTCACCGTCGACCCAGCGCGCCAGGTCGCCGGTGCGGAAGTAGCCTTCGGTGTCGAATGACCCCTCCTCGTCCTCCCGATGTAGGTAACCGACCAGCATTTGGGGTCCGCGCACCCGGATCTCACCGTCGACCAGCTTGACCGCAGCCACACCGACGCGGCCGTCGGTGTCACAGGCGTGCTCGCGGTGGCCCGGGGAGCCGATCGTCGTCACCGGCACCTCGGTGGAGCCGTACACGCGCGTCACCACCGCTGACTCGAAATACGCTGCCGCTGAACGTATCAGCGACGGCGAGACCGAGGCGCCGCCGCAAATGAACACCTTCAGATCCGGCAACCGGGTACCGGCACGCTGTGCCGCCAATAGCAGTTGCGTCAGGAACGGTGTCGCGCCGGCCATGTGGGTGCAGTGTTCGGCCGTCATCAGGCGGACCGCGTCGCCGGCGTTCCAGCGCTCCATCAACACCGCGGTGGTGGCGAGCAGGAACGGCGCCTCGAAGGCGTAGATGGAACCGCCGATGTGAGCTATCGGTGAGGCGACCAGGAACGAGTCGCCCGGCTCGACCAGCCAATGCTCGCGTATCTGGCGCAGCAGCGCATGGATGGAGTTATGGCTGTGCAGAACTCCTTTGGGCCGGCCCGTGGTGCCTGAGGTGTAGAGGATCATGCGCACCGCATCGGGATCCAGTGTGGGCAGCGGGGCGGCCACTCCGGCGCTGTCGCTGACCGCGTCGAATGGCGTCTGGCGCGGGTCGCAATCTCCCCGCAGCACAATCACTTCCGGTGGCGACTCCAATTGCGCGGTGACCCGCCTCAGCATGGCGGGGTAGTCGTACCCGCCGAAGCCGGCCGGAACGAAGATGATTCGGCTGTCGGCATCCTCCAGGATGAACCGCAGTTCCCGGTCGCGCAGCGACGGCAGGATCGGATTGGCGACCATGCCGGCCAGCGTGGTCGCCAGATAGATCACCGCGGCCTCGTGCCAGTTGGGCAGCATGAACGACACCACGCTGCTCGGTGGGACGCGCTCCAGCAACGCGCCGGCCAACGCGGCGGCCCGCCGGTGCAGATCGGCGCAGGTGATCCGAATATCGCCGTCGATCAACGCGACCCGGGTCGGGGTGTCCCGCACCGCCGCATCGACGGCGTCGGCCAGGGTGGTCTGGGTCCACCAGCCATGCGCGTAAGCCTCGGCGGCGTGCTCGTCGTCCCAACGAACCGATCGCCCGCCCTTGAGCTTTCTAGCCACGCACTCGTCGCATCGTCATCGAATGGCGGAACCGGGACGCCGGGTGGGTGTTGATCGTCACCTGGGCAACCTGGCCGTCGGAGGCACGGTAGGTGCGTTGCACCTGCAGCGCCGGCGTGCCCGGGTCGACGTCGAGACCAGCGGACAGCTCGCGCGTCAGCAACACGGCGACGATCTCCTGTTGCACCTCAACAATATTGAGCCCGAACAGGTCCTCGATCAACGGGAAGATGGGACCCTGGTGGCGCTGCAGCAACCTGCCCACCGCCGCGAATGCGCGGTTGATGTAGTACTCGGTGCGGCACAGCGCGGGGCCGGTGTCTTCGACGCCGTCGGTCTGCCGGAAGCCCCGCACCGTCAGCCACTGTTCGCCGATTCCCAGGCCGGTCCGAGCCGCGAGCTCGTCTTCGATGGTGACCATCGCGACCGATTCGATCGCGAACCGGGTATCGGTCGCGAATTCCAGCAGGTCATTGATCGACATGACGTGCTGAACATAGGAGTCCGCCGACGGCCGCGGCACCACCAGGGTGCCGGCACGCGGACGCGACGACACCAGGTTGTCGTCGCGCAACCGTCGCAGTGCCTCCCGGATCGTGTAGCGGCTGACCGCGAATCGTTCGCACAACTCGTGTTCGGTGGGCAGCTGGGACCCCACCGGGTAGACGCCGTCGACGATCTCCTTGCGCAGCGTGCGCGCCACCTGCAGGTAGCGGTGGTCGGCGACCTTGGCATCGGACAAGGCGGTGGCCCTTCAGGATTCCCGGTGCAGGGCCAAGACGCTGCCGTCGGCATCGGCCGAGACGTACAGTGTGCCGTCGGGTCCGGCGGCGATACCCGCGAACGGTCCCTGCGGTCCGGAGAACGGCGGCATGCCCCGCAGCGGTTTGGGGCTGACACCGGGCGGTGCGCCGACCGGCAGGTCCGTGGCAATGGTGCGCCGCCGGGCGCCGCCGGTCAGGTCGACGGAGACGAGTTCCTTGGTGCCCGCATCGACTACGTAGACCCGGCCGTCGAGCACCAACAGTCCCTGCGGCCGTTGCAGCCCCTCGATCAGTGGGGTGTTGTCGCCGACCCGCACCACGCGTCCGGCGCCGGCCTCGGAGACCAGGATCGTCCCCTCCGGTGTGACCGCGACGCCGATCGGTTCGGTCAGTCCCGTTGCCAACACTTCGACACCACCGGCGCCGATGCCCAGCACCCGCCCGGCACCCAGTTCGGCCACCACGAAGCGGCCCGGGCCGGCCACCGCCACGCCGTAGAGTTGGTCGAAACCCGTTGCCAGGAAATCGCTTTCGTTCGCCGCGGGCCGGTAGCGGGCTACCTCGCCATTGGAGGTCGTGACGATGAATTCGCCCGGCCCGGTGCTGGCCACCCCGCGCAAAAAGCCCGGGTAGCCAGGGCTGAACAGCATGCCGGCGGGACGCAGGGCGCCGTCGGCGCCCAGCACGTAGAAGTAGGTGCCGTCCGCGACGTAGAGGTTGCCGTCGGCGGCCACGGTCAGGTCCAGCGGCCAGTTCAACCCGCCGGGCAGCACCGGCTGGGTGCTGCCGTCACCGAGGATCTCGGTGATCTCGCCGGTGAAGTTGGACACGAACAGCCGCTCGCCGACGAAGGTCAGGTTGTCCAGCCCCGGGTTCAGATTGGCCAGCACGCTGCGCGCGCCGCTGCGCGGGTCGATGCGCAGTACCTGACCGCTGTGTACCTGCGTCGAGACGATCTGGCCCGCGGCGTCGAACTTCACCGCGTCGGGGACCCCGAGATCAGCGGCCACGCATTCCGGTTCGCCGCCCTCGGGGTCGATGCGCCAGATCTCGTTGGCGCCCATCACCGGGAAGTACAGCAGTCCATCGGGGCCCACCTCCATCGCGTTCGGCGACGGAACCTCGTCCAGCAGCACGCGCGGTGGCCCGCCGTTGCGGTCGAGCTCGAGCAGGCGACCGCCCGAGCGGCATTCTCCGATGAACAGCCGGCCCTGGTGCACCGTGATGCCGTTGGCGGACGGGACGTCGTCACGCAGCACTCGGGTGCGACCGGCGGGGTCGCGCACGCTGACCCGCCCGTCCATCACCTCGGTCGCATAGAGGTTGCCCGCCGCGTCGAACGCCACGTCGTCGGGAGCGATGATCTCACCGCCCTTGGCGCTGACCGTGTCGAGCCGGCCGGTCTCGGGGTCCAGCGCACTGATCTGGCTGCCGGTCACCTGTGCGATGTACACCCGCCCGTCCGGCCCGGTGCGCAGGCCGTTCGCCCCGAACAGGCGGCTGGGCTCGGTGAGTCGGGTCAGGGTCCAGCCTTCGGCGACGCCCGGGGGTCGTGCGGCGCGATAGCGAGCAGCCTCCACCGCTCGGACGATAGCAATCCTGCTTTGTCCAGACAATAGCCTCGACGAATAGCGTGTGCGGCCTTGACGTGCAGCCAGCCGGTGGAGAATCATGCTCTCTAATGAATGCACGTCATTATCTTGTCCGGACAAATAGGTGACACGCGATTTCTTGGGGCTGGCCGGGCGGGTCGTGGTGGTCGCCGGGGCCGCCGGGGGCGGGATTGGCACCACCGTCACGCGGACGGTCGCCGAGGCGGGGGCGACGGTGGTCGCGGTGAGCCGGGGCAAGGACAATCTCGATGAGCACGTGGGCCCGCTGATCGCCGATGGCCTGCCGGTGGTGCCGGTGGCTGCGGACGTGTCCACCGATGACGGCGTGAGCGCGGCCCTCGAGGCGGCATGCCGCGCCGACGGCGAGTTGTACGGCCTGGTCAATGTGGCGGGCGGGGCGGACCCGTCGACATGGATGCCGTCGACCCGGGTGACGCGCAGCGACTGGCGCGACCTGTTCAGCCGCAACCTCGAAACGATGTTCTTCATGAGCCAGGCGGTGGCCGCTAAATTGAAGCGCCGCAATCGGCCCGGCTCGATCGTGTCGATCTCCTCGATCAGTGGGATGAACACCGCGCCGTTCCACATCGCCTACGGCACCGCCAAAGCCGCGATCGTGGCCGTCACCCGCACCATGGCCGCGGAATTGGCGTGCGACGAGGGGGGTGCCATCCGGGTGAACGCTGTGGCTCCCGGCGTCACGGAGACACCTGCGTCGCGCACGTATACCGACGACGATCCCGAGCGTGACCGTCGTGCCATCGCGATGGGACGGCGCGGACGACCCGACGAGGTGGCCGGCGCGATCCTGTTCCTGCTGTCGGACCTGTCGACCTACATCACCGGCCAGACATTGCTGGTCGACGGCGGCCTGAATCTGAAGTGGGGACACCTGGGGGCCGACAACACGTCGTTGTTCCTGAAGGACGAGTCCTTCCGCGCCGCGATACAGCGTTGGGAGCAGCAGGAGGAAGAAAGCGGTGACTGACGATTTGACCGCCCCGGTGACGATCGGGGTCGAGGCCTACATCTCCGAGAAGTACGCCCGCGCCGAACGGGACAGGCTGTGGCGCAAGGTGTGGCAGCAGGTCGGGCGCGTCGAAGACCTGCCCAAGGTGGGCAGCTATCTGACCTACGACATTCTCGACGACTCGATCCTGGTGGTACGCACCGGTTCCGACACCTTCGCCGCACACCACAACGTCTGTGTGCACCGCGGCCGGCGCCTGGTGGACACCCCTGCGGGCGCCAAAAGCGCCTGCGGGCACAAGAAGTCGTTCGTCTGCGGGTTCCACGGCTGGACCTACGACCACGACGGCAATTGCATCCACATTCCCGAACGGGCGGACTGGCGGGGCGCGCTGACGCCGGAGAACACCCACCTGACCGGCGTGCAGGTGGACACCTGGGGCGGCTGGATCTGGATCAACATGGACCCCGCCGCGGAGCCGCTGCGCGACTACCTCGAACCCGCGGCCACCATGCTCGACCCGTTCAACCTGGCAGACATGCGCTGTAAGTGGCGCAAATGGCTGCATTTCCAGTGCAATTGGAAGGTCGCCATGGAGGCCTTCAACGAGACCTACCACGTCGCGACCACGCATCCGCAGTTCAACAAATTCGGTAACTTCCGCGGCTGGGCCGCCGCCCACGGCAAACACAGCAACATCGGCTACGACGCACCCAAGGACCTCGCCGAGACCAAGTCGAAGATCCGGCTCGGCACCGGGGCCGACGCGCGGGTGTCGACCGCCGAGATGCAGCTCTACACCTTGGAGGAGACCAACGCCACCACCACCCGGACGCTGGTGGACGCCGCGCTGCGGCTGGTCGACGAACTGCCCGAGGACGCGCCGGCGGACCAGGTGCTCAGCCACTGGCTCAGCTCGGCGCGCCGGGATGACGAAGCGCGCGGGGTGATCTGGCCGACCATCGACCCCGAGCACCTGGCCAACAGCGGGACGGCATGGCAGATCTTCCCGAACTTCCAGATTGGGCAGGGTCTGACCACCGCACTGTGCTACAGCGCCCGCCCGCACGGCTACGACCCGGACCAGTGCATCTTCGAAGCATCGTGCTACGAGCTGTACCCGAAAGATGAAGAACCGCAGACGGAGTGGGTCTACGCACCGCCCGACGACCCGAACTGGCGCAGTGTGCTGCCGCAGGACTTCTCCAACATGGCCGCCGTTCAGCAGGGGATGAAGTCGCTGGGCTTCCGCGGTCCCAAACCCAACCCCTACATGGAGCGCAGCACCGCGAACCTGCACCGCAATCTTGCCGAGTACATGGGGACGGGAGCCCCGCGGCAACTGGCTTCCGAATTGGAGAGAGAGACGGAGACGCAACAATGAAGGTCAATCTTGGGTTCGGAGCGCACAACTCCAAGGACTGGGATCGGGTGCTGGCCGAGGACTTCAGCCGCCCGCCCGCGACGGCGGACTGGGAGTGCGTGCAGGGCACGCTCGCGATCGCCGATCTGGCCGAACCGCTGGGGTTCGACGGCGTGTGGATGCCCGAGCACTGCGGGACGCCGTATGGCATGACACCCAACCCGATTCAGGCGCTGAGCTATTTCGCCGGGCGCACCGAACGGATCAGCCTGGGCACGTTTGTGGTGGTCGCACCCTGGTGGCACCCGGTCCGGCTGGCCCACCAGATCGCCTATCTCGACATCCTGTCCAACGGCCGCTACGACACCATCGGGATCGGCCGGGGAGTGTCGAAGGGCGAATTCGACGCGGTCGGCGTCCCGCGCGAGGAGAGCCGGCAACGTTTCAACGAGACCCTGGACGTCCTGCAGCTGGCGTTCTCCGGCGAGCGGTTCTCCTACGACGGCGAGATCTTCAAGGTGCCGGAAATGTCGCTGCGTCCCGAACCGCGCAGCGGCGACCTGTTCTCGCGCATCTACAGCTCGTCGTCCACGGCGGAGTCGCTCGAGATTCTGTCCCGCCGCGGCATGGTGCCACTGTTCGTGGGCAACAAGCCCATCGAGGACGCCGGGCGGGAAGTGCAGAAGGTCAACACCTTCCGTCAGGAGGAGGGACTGCCGCCGTGCCAGCCGAAGAATGTCATGTTCATGTACTGCACGGCCGACCCGGAGGACGCGGCCAGATCCGAGGAGTGGATCTGGACGGCGAACCGAGACGTCACGGTCCACTACGGTTTCGCGGACGCCTCGAACTTCAAGGGCGTCAAGGGATATGAGGCCTATGCGGCCCGGGAGGCCACGGCGACAGCGGTTTTGGCATCCTCGGTCTCGGGAGATGCGAAAGGGCCGTCGAAGACCCCGGGTTACCATGCCTCCAATCTGCTGATCGGCACGCCGGAGGAGATCTTCACCCGCATCAAAGCGGCCCAGGAGGCCTGCTCGTTCTGTGAGCTGACGATCGTCCCGCAGTTCGGCACCATGCCGTACGAGGATGCGATGGCCAGCACACGATTGTTCGCCAACGAGGTGTTGCCCGCCGTGCAGAAAATGGACGCGCCGCTGCATCCCGCCGCTCTTCCGGAGAACGCCCTGGCATGACTGGAATTTCCGACTGCCCCCCGACGACGACGCCGGACGACATCGACATCGAGGCGCTGCGGGAGAAGTACCGCCTGGAACGCGGAAAACGGCTGCGCCCGGAGGGTTCCAAGCAGTACATCGAACTCGCCGACGAATTCGCGGACTACTACGAGACCGACCCCCACTCGCCGCCGCTGATCCGGGATCCGATCTCGGCGGACATCGACGTCGCGGTGCTCGGCGGTGGCTTCGGCGGTCTGCTGTGTGCGGCATACCTGAAGAAGGCAGGCGTCGAGGACGTCCGGATCATCGAGCTGGGTGGCGACTTCGGCGGGGTGTGGTACTGGAACCGCTATCCCGGGCTGCAGTGCGACAACGAATCATATTGCTACATACCGCTGCTGGAGGAGCTCAACTACATACCGAGCAAGAAGTTCGCCGACGGGACCGAGATATACGAACACTGCCGCCGGATCGGAAAGCATTACGGGCTCTACGATTCCGCCATCTTTTCGACCCAGGTGCGGGCCCTGCACTGGAACGACGAGATCAACCGGTGGCGGGTCCGCACCAACCGGGACGACGACATCCGGGCCCGATTCGTAGTAATGGCGTCCGGTCCGTTCCACCGGCCCAAGCTGCCGGGCATCCCGGGCATCAAGAACTTCCGCGGGCACAGCTTCCACTCGTCGCGCTGGGACTACGCCTACACCGGAGGCGACAGCAATGGCGGGATGCACAAGCTGGCCGACAAGCGGGTCGCCGTGGTGGGCACCGGCGCGACGGCGGTTCAGATCGTGCCGTTCCTCGGCCGGGATGCCAAGCACCTCTACGTCTTCCAGCGCACACCGTCCTCGGTCGGGGCGCGCAACAACAGGCCGACGGACCCCGAGTGGGCGAAGTCGCTGCAGCCGGGCTGGCAGAAGGAACGCCAGCGCAACTTCCACTCCTGGACGTTTGAGGGCATGGCGCCCGGCCAGCCCGACTACGTGTGCGACTTCTGGACCGAACTCGGCCGCAACACCGCGGCCCGGGTCCTCGAGCTCGACGATCCTGCGTCGATGACCCCCGAGCAGTTCATGGCCATCAACGAGGAAGAGGACTACAAGCTGATGGAGCGGCTGCGGCGCCGCATCGAAAGCATTGTCGACGACCCCGCGACCGCCGAAGCGCTCAAGCCCTACTACCGATTTTTGTGCAAGAGGCCGTGCACCAACGACGACTACCTGCCCACCTTCAACCGGCCGAACGTCACGCTGGTCGATGTGTCGTCGACCAAGGGCATCGAACGGGCCACCGAGAAGGGCTTGATCGCCAACGGCATTGAGTACGAACTCGATTGCATCATCTACGCCAGTGGCTTCGAGATCTCGACCGAGATCAGCCGCCGGTACTCGATCGACGCGATCGAGGGCCGCGGTGGCCGTTCGCTTTTCGATTATTGGCACGACGGATACCAAACCCTGCACGGGATGACCAGCCGAGGCTTTCCCAACCAGTTCTATACGGGATTCACCCAGGTTGGCATCTCCGCGAACATCGCCGCGAACTACGAGTTGCAGGGCGAGCACATCGCGTACATCATCGCCGAAGCCCTGCGGCGCGGGGCCGAGACCGTCGAGCCTTCGCAGGAAGCGCAGGACCAGTGGTGTAGAACCATCAGGGACACCGCGATCGACAACACCGCGTTCATCGGGGAATGCACGCCGGGCTATTACAACAACGAGGGTGGCGGCGGAGGCGAAGGTATCCGGTTTTACCTTGGCGAACCCTATGGGCCGGGCTTCTACGCCTTCGGTGACCTGCTCGCCGAGTGGCGGGCCAAAGGCGATCTGGACGGGCTCGAATTGGAATGACCGAACGAAGATTCGACAACCGGGTCGCCGTGGTGAGCGGGGCCGGCCGCGGGCTGGGCCGCGCCTACGCGCTGATGCTGGCGGCCCGGGGCGCCAGAGTGGTCGTCAACGACACCGGTAGCACACTGACCGGAGATGGTGCGGATCCGGGTCCGGCGCACGAGGTGGTAGCCGAAATAGCTGCGGGCGGAGGAGAAGCCGTCGCCTGTGCCGAATCGGTGACCACCCCGGCGGGGGGCCGCGCGATCATCGAGTCCGCCCTCGACCATTTCGGGCGCCTCGACATCCTGATCCACAACGCCGGCACCGTGCGGCGCTCGTCGTTGAGGGAGATGAGCTATGCCGACTTCGACGACGTGCTCGACGTGCACCTGCGCGGCGCGTTCCATGTGGTGCGACCGGCCTTTCCGGTCATGTGCGATGCCGGCTACGGCCGGATCGTCCTGACGTCGTCGATTGGCGGGCTGTACGGCAACCACGGGGTCGCCAACTATGCGGCGGCGAAGGCCGGGCTGGTGGGCCTGGCCAACGTGGTCGCTCTCGAGGGTGCCGCCGACGGCGTGTTGTGCAATGTCATCGTGCCGTCGGCAGTGACCAGAATGGCCGAGGGACTGGATATTTCGGCGTATCCGCCGATGGGCACCGACCTGGTGGCGCCGGTGGTGGGTATGCTGGCGCACGAGTCCTGCCCGGTCAACGGCGAGATGCTGATCGCCATCGCGGGCCGGGTCGCCAGGGCCGTGGTCGCCGAAAGCCCAGGGGTGCAGCGGTTGTCGTGGACGATCGAGGATGTCGCCGAACAGCTCTATGCCATCCGGGATCTGACGGCTCCGCTGGTCTTTCCGCCCGTCCCGAGCGGGCATGCCGACCACATCCGCTACAGCTTCGAGTCGGCGCAATGGGCCGGCCGGGACAGCGCATCACATGTCTAGCGCCGGGCCGCTGGCGGGCGTGCGCGTCGTCGACCTCACCGCGATGGTGATGGGACCCTACTGCACCCAGATCATGGCCGACATGGGCGCCGACGTGGTCAAAATCGAGCCGCCGCAAGGCGATGACACGCGGTACATCTCGGTGGGGCCGGCCCCCGGAATGAGCGGGGTATTCGTCAACGTCAACCGGGGTAAGCGCGGCATGGCCATCGACCTCAAGTCCGAAGCCGGCCGGACCGCGCTGCGCGCGCTGATCGAACGGGCCGACGTGTTCATCCACTCGATGCGCGCCAAGGCGATCGCCCGGCTCGGATTCAGCTACACCGATGTGGCCGCAATAAATCCGGCCATCGTCTACACCAACTGCTACGGGTACGGCCGCCGCGGACCCAACCGGGATCTGCCCGCCTACGACGACACGATCCAGGCCGCGTGTGGGCTGCCCTCGGTGCAGGAGCAGCTGACCGGCGAGGCCAACTTCGTCGGAACCATATTGGCCGACAAGGTCGCCGGGCTCACCGCGCTGTACGCGACGATGATGGCCTTGTTCCATCGCGAGCGCACCGGCGAGGGGCAGGAAGTTGAGATCGGCATGTTCGAGGCGATGGCGTCGTTCATGCTCGTCGAGCACGCCAACGGCGCCATGTTCGAGCCGCCCTTGGGGCCGGCGATCTACCCGCGCACGGTGGCGCCCAATCGGCGGCCGTACCGCACCAGCGACGGCTATATCGCCGCGCTGATCTACAACGACAAGCATTGGGCCGCATTCATCGATGCCGTCCGGCCGCCGTGGACCACTGACCTGTACGCCACGCTCGAGGGCAGGGCCCGCCAGATAGACACCGTGTACTCGCTACTGGCCGAGACCTTCGCCCAGCGCACCACCGATGAATGGTTGAAGCTGCTGCGCGAGCTGGAAATTCCGGCCTCGCCGATCTCCAGTCCGGCTGCGCTGTTCGACGATGAGCAACTAGACGCCGTCGGATTCTTTGAGACGGTCGACAGCCCGCACGGCCCGGTGCGGTTCCCGGGCGTGCCGGCCTGGTTCTCGCGTACGCCGGGCCACGTCGCGGGCCCCGCTCCCGAACTCGGCGCGCACACCGACGAGGTGCTCGACGAGCTGGGATTGCGCTCCGCCGAAGCAAATCCCGCCTGAGCTATCCGGCGGCGTACACCCGGTAGAAGTAGGGCAGGTTGTCCGGATCGCCATAGTCGACGCGCTTGAAGGCCTTGCTGATCGGGTTGGCATGGGCGCCGGTGCCGGGGTGGTAAACCGTCAGGGCGCCCAGGTGCTGGGCCAGGTGATCAGGCGTCTCGACCCAGACATATCCGGCATTGCGGACCATCACCTCGCCGACGTAGCAGCCGAACAGAAAAATCGACTCGGCCATGATGTCCGAGCCCGGTTCGCGGAACACTTCCAGCATGGCGTCGACATACTCGAGCGAGTCCGGGCTGTAGTCGAGATCGACGCCGGAGACGGTCCGCGCGGCATCGGCGGCGTGCCCGGCCAATTCGGGGGCCGCGGCCGGCGTCGGCAGGATCGGGAGGCGCAGGGCCCGACCGACCCACGGCGGCCCGGCGTCGGTCTTCGGCGGGATGTAGTCGCGGGTGGCCCGGGTAGGGGAAACAGCAGGAACAGCCTCAGAAACGGGTTCAGCGACGGCCTTATCGCGCCGGGAGAACCACCCCATTTTTCATTGCCTTCTGTTCGTCTTCCGCTATCCGCATCCACGATACGGGGCTGCCTGACTGATACTTTGATATATCTAATACATATATGTACATTCTGGCTGCGGCCGACTGCGCTGCTGACGTGAGACGGCGTTCGCCAAGACCAAGGCGGCGATCAACGCCGTGGCGCTGGCCGACCTCGAGCCCGCACTTCAACGGGAGACGACGGGTCAGGCCGAATTGGTGGGAACGAACGACTTCATCGAGGGCGCGACAGCGTTTCTGCAACGCCGTCCGGCCGCCTTCACCGGCACCTGAGCGGAACCGGTTCGCCGTCGCAAATCCGTTGCGCGTCTTCGGTATCCCGCGTGTCTTGACGAGTTTCCGGGTGCCTCGCCGCTAAACTTCCTCGGATCAAGAGGAGGGGCAGCGACGTATCGGCATCAAATACGGCGCCGGACGGCAAGGCGGTCAGGGCGCGCTGACAGCGAGCACTGAGCCGGGCGGAAACAACCCCGCACCGGCACTTTCTGCATCAAAACGTGCATCCAAGCGTGCGGCGAAACCCCGCTGGGTGGCGCCGGTGCGCCGGGTGGGCCGGCTGGCGGTCTGGGACCGGCCGGAGCGGCAAAACGGCATTCCCGCCCTGGATGGGCTGCGCGCCATCGCCGTTGCCTTGGTCCTGGTTGGGCACGGCGGCATCCCGGGTGTCGGCGGCGGCTTCATCGGTGTCGACGTCTTCTTCGTGCTGTCCGGGTTTCTGATCACCTCCCTGTTGCTCGACGAACTGGGGCGCTCCGGGCGCATCGACCTGACCGGGTTCTGGGTTCGCCGCGCCCGCCGGTTGCTACCGGCGCTGCTGCTGATGGTGCTCACCGTGGGAGTGGCCCGCGAGTTTTTGCCCTACCAGGCGCAGGACGGATTGCGCGGCGACGCGATCGCGGCGTTCCTGTGGGTGGCCAACTGGCGGTTCGTGGCCCAGCAGACCGACTACTTCACCCAGGGCGCCCCGCCCTCGCCACTGCAACACACCTGGTCTTTGGGTGTGGAAGAGCAGTATTACTTCGTCTGGCCGCTGCTGCTGATCGGTGTGACGCTGTTGCTGGCCGCGCGCGCCAAGCGCTACTTCGCCAAGATCACCGTGGGACACGTCCGGTTGGCCGCCTTCCTCATTGCCACCCTGGGCGCCCTGGCGTCGGCCGCCGCCGCGATCGTGTTCACCTCGGACACCACCCGCGACCGGATCTACTTCGGCACCGACACCCGTGCGCAGGCGTTGCTGGTCGGCGCCGCCGCGTCGGCTCTGCTGGTTCGGGACTGGCCGTCGCTGAACCGGGGCTGGTGTCTGATCCGCAGCCGATGGGGCCGGCGAATCGCCCGGGCGCTGCCGCTGGTGGGTCTGGCCGCGCTGGCCGCGATCACCCACTTCGCGACCGGCAGCGCCGGCGAGTTCCGCCACGGCCTACTGATCGCGGTGGCCATCGCCGCCGTCCTGGTGGTCGCTCCCGTCGCGCTCGAACAGCGTGGTGCGGTGGCCCGGGTGTTGGCCTGGGGCCCGCTGGTGTGGCTGGGCACCATTTCCTACGGCGTCTACCTCTGGCACTGGCCGATCTTCCTCGCGCTCAACGGCGAGCGTACCGGATGGTCGGGGCTGAGCCTGTTCGGCGCGCGCTGCGCCGCCACCGCCGTCGTGGCGGCGGTGTCCTGGTGGGCGATCGAACAGCCCATCCGGCGCTGGCGGCCGCAACGGGTGCCGCTCTTGCCGCTCGCCGCGGCGACCGTGGCCAGTGCCGCTGCGGCGACGATCATGGTGGTCCCGGTCGGCACGGGACTGCGCGAAGTCGGCCTGCCGCCAGGCGTGTCGGCGGTGGCCGCGGTGTCCCCGTCGCCGCCGGGCGCCGTCCTGGCGCCGCCACCCGGGCCGCGAGACCCCAACCAGCCGTTCACCGTTTCGGTGTTCGGCGATTCGATCGGGTGGACGATGATGCACTACCTGCCGCCGACGCCTGGCTTCAAATTCCTCGACCACACCGTCATCGGCTGCAGCCTCGTGCGCGGCACGCCGTACCGGTACATCGGTCAAACCCTGGAGCAGCGACCGGAATGCGACGGCTGGCCGGGCCGCTGGGCGACACAGATCAGCCAGGACCGCCCAGACGTCGCGCTGCTCGTCATCGGCCGCTGGGAGACCGTTGACCGGGTCAACGAAGGCAAGTGGACCCACATCGGCGACCCCACCTTCGATGCCTACCTCGAATTCGAGTTGAACCGCGCGCTGGACATCGTGGGCTCCACCGGCGTGCGCGTCATGGTCGCCACCGTGCCCTACAGCCGGGGCGGCGAGAAGCCCGACGGCCGGCTGTACCCCGAGGACCAGCCCGATCGGGTCAACCAGTGGAACACCATGCTGCGCAACGCGATTGCCCGGCGCCCCAACGTCGGGATCGTGGATCTAAACAAAAAGCTGTGCCCCGACGGCGTTTACACCGCGAAGGTCGACGGCATCAAGGTGCGCAGCGACGGCGTTCACCTCACCCCGGAAGGGGTGAAATGGCTGTTGCCGTGGCTGGAGGAGTCAGTGCGATAACCAAGTGGGCCTAGGCGCCTGTCCAGCAGCTGAGTTCCATGCTGTCGCTGGACCGTGCGGGGAAGTTGAAGCTCACGTAGCCATTGTCCGGATTCCGGACGTGGTCCAGATAGCTGCGGGTGTCCGCGGCCTCGGTGTTGTCCGCGATGACCAGCGCCCCGGGTGACAGCGACGGCTCGAGCAGCTGAATCACCTCCAGGTACAGGTCTTTCCAGCCGTCCAGCAAGACAAAATCGATCGGTCCGCCCAACTCGGCCAGGGTGACCAGTGCATCACCCTCCAGGATCGTGATGACGTCGTCGAGCCCGGTGTCGGCGAATGTCTGCTTCGCCGCGGCGATCTTGGTGTCACTGAGTTCGGTGGTGACGACTCGACCGGTGCCGTTGTCTTGCACCCCGGCGGCCAAATGGAGCGCCGAAATGCCGAACGACATGCCGAACTCGACGATCGTGCCGGGCCGGGTCGCGCGGACCAGCCCGTAGAGCAACCGCCCGGCTTCGGGCGTCACCGGGATGTAGAACTCGCTCATCGCTTCGGTGCGCTCCTGCACGGTCATCGGCCGGCTGAACTCGCCCTGTCTGTCCCGCAGCAGCGTCATCTGGTCCTGGGCGGCGGCGTACATCCGGTCGAGTGTCGAGGCGACCCTGGGGTGCTGCAATGTGTTGGCCATGATCACGACAGTAGGCCTGTGTGCGACGGCTGCGTTTGACGAGTGTGGCTCCCGGTGCCAACATGGGAGGCTGCAAGCACCTCGGTAGGTGAGGCGTCTGCACGGATACAGGCCACTGACCCCGAACGTCGAGAGACGCCCCGGGTCAGGACAGCTCTTCCCGGCCTAAGGGTTGAGCCCAAGTGGCTTCCGGTCCCCGGACCGGATACGCCGTGCAGTGCCAAAGCTCCGACGAGAGGGGTGCGTCCGCTCGGCAGCTGTGGCCGCCGAGTGTCGACCCCTTTCGTTCAGGTGATAGTGGTGACACCCCCGTGTGTCCTGGCCGTGAGGAGGTGAGGGCGAGATGAGCGTGCCTTGTCCAGGCGATAGTCCCCATGCCATATCCATCGCGTCCCGATCCGGCTCCGGCGTTCCTGCTGCCTGAGTTCGTGTTTCCCACGCCCGCACTGTTGCGGGAATGACGCACGCCGGTCGGGCTTTCCGTCAGGAGTCGACCTATGACGACAGCATCGACAGCCACACTGCACCTCGTTCCCGCACCCCGACCCGCGCTGCGCGGCCGCGCAATTCGCCGCCTGTGTCGTCGCTTGGGTGAGGCCTGGTCCGCAGTGCTCGACATGACGCCGCAGGACCGGGCCAACGCATACGTGGCCCGGACCCCGGTCGCGATGATCGCCGACTAGTTCCATGACAGCGATCTCGAGCGAGAGCCGGTTACTGCCAACCTTTTCCGAGCCGTTGGACGCGGCACACACCGGAGACATCGTCGGAGCGTTCGGCCGCATCGGCCGGGATGCCGCCGTCGCCGGTCGTTGGCGCCGCCTGCGCACGCTGATGGTGATCAGCGGTCCCGGGCTGATCGCGATGGTCGGTGACAACGACGCCGGTGGTGTCGCGACGTACGCCCAGGCCGGGCAGAACTACGGGATGGCCCTGCTGTGGACGTTGGCGCTGATGATTCCCGTCCTCTATGTCAACCAGGAGATGGTGCTACGGCTGGGTGCGGTCACCCGGGTCGGGCACGCGCGCCTGGTATTCGAACGGTTCGGCAAATTCTGGGGCGCGTTCAGCGTCATCGATCTGCTGATCCTGAACGCTTTGACGATCGTCACCGAATTCATCGGCGTCGCACTGGCGTTGGGGTTTCTGGGCTGTCCCAAGATCGTGGCGATCCCCGTGGCGGCCGTGCTGTTGTTCGCCGTGGTGGCCGGTGGCTCGTTCCGCCGCTGGGAGGCACTGATGTTCGTGCTGATCGCGGTGAACGTGGTGATGATCCCGATGATCCTGTTCGTGCATCCCACCTGGAAAGAGACGGTGCACGGACTGGCGCCGCAGTTTCCGGGCGGGCTCAATTCCACGGTGCTGTTGCTGGTCGTGGCGATCGTGGGCACCACGGTGGCGCCCTGGCAGCTGTTCTTCCAACAGTCCAATGTGGTGGACAAGCGCATCACCGCCCGTTGGATTGCTTATGCGCGAGCCGATTTGGTGCTGGGCATCGTCGTGGTGATGGCGGGGGCGACAGCGCTGATGGCGGTGACCGCGTTCGGATTGGCCGGCCACGCCGACGCGGGCGCCTTCACCGACGCCGGCGCCGTGGCCTCGGGTCTGGCGCACCGGTTCGGCAGCACGGTGGGAGTCCTGTTCGCGATCATCCTGCTGGACGCATCCCTGATCGGCGCCAACGCCATTGGGCTGGCCACCACCTACGCCGTGGGTGACGCGATGGGCAGGCGGCACTCCCTGCACTGGAAGATCGGTGAGGCCCCGTTGTTCTACGGTGCCTACGCCCTGCTGCTGGCGGTGTCCGCGGCCATCGCGTTCAGACCCGACCATGTGCTGGGCCTGGTGACCCAGGGCGTGCAGGCGCTCGCCGGTGTGTTGCTGCCCTCGGCGACGGTGTTTTTGGTCCTGTTGTGCAACGACCGCGACGTGCTGGGCCCCTGGGTGAACACGTTGCGGCAGAACATCTTCGCGTGGACGACCGTGTGGTGCCTGGTGCTGCTGTCCCTGGCGTTGACGGCGGCCACCTTCTTTCCGAACCTTTCCACCGCGACCATCGAGATCGGCCTCACCGCCGGCGCGGCCGCCGGAGTGGTGGGCGGGGCCGTTGTGGTCCTCGCCGGCCGCCGCTATGACCGGTCAATCGGCGGCGACGAGCTCACCGTGACGCTGAGCCGTGCCGAGCGCCGCGCCATTCGCCGCCGGGAACTCGCCGAGTGGCGCACGCCGGCGCTTGCGACGCTTGCCCGGCCGGTCATGTCACCGGCGCGGCGGGCCGGCTTGTTGACGCTGCGCGGCTATCTGGTCCTGGCCGTGCTGCTGGTGGTGGTCAAGGTGATCCAGACCGGGGTGGCCTGACGGCCACGCTTTCGTTCAGACGAGACCAATCAGCTTCAGATCGGCGACGTACTTGTCGATCAGGGCCGCGGACAGATGCGGAATGTCCTTGTCCGAACCGATTTTCGCGTCCTGCACCGCCGAGCGGAATACGTCGGTGGGCGCCGGCGCTCCGGGCAAGGGTTGCTGGGGAATGCGGTAGGAATCCAGCAACGACAGTAGCGAGTATTGGCGCTGGCTGTCGGGCAACGCCCGTAGCGCGGTCTCGAAGCGGCTCAGCCACTCGTCGTAGTCGGCGATGCGCCGGATGTCGTTGCCGCCCTTGATCAGCCAGTCCACAAACACATCGAGCGAAATGCCGTCATCGTGCGGGTTCATCACGTCGAACGAATGGAAGGCGTCGGTCACCTGCGCGCCGAGCGTGGTGACCGCCTCGGCCACGAAGTCGGCCGGCAACCCGTCGTAGTGGGCGCGCGGACGGGGACCTCCAGGGACGGTCCGGTAGAAACTCTCCGGCGCGATACCGGTGACCAGCAAGCTGAAAATCAACCGGGTGAACGCATCCGGGACGTTCAACTGACCCGCAAAGTCACTGTGCGCCAGGATCATGTCCGAGCGGAACACCGCCGCCGGCAGGCCGCACAAATCGTGTGCTTCGCGTAGCAGCACCTCACCGGCCCACTTGCTGTTCGCGTATCCGTTGGCGTAGCCGTCGTCGATGGTGCGCACCGGGCTGACGGTCCGGATGTCGCCGTCTTCGTCGAACGTGTCGACGGTCATGGCGACCGCCACGGTCGACAGGTAGGTGATCGGCTTTATTCGGCCGGTGATGGCCAGGCGGATCACCTCGGCGGTACCGACCACATTGGGTCCGAACAACTGGTCGTAGGGCAGCACGTGGTTGACCAGCGCAGCCGGATGCACGATCAGATCGACGGTATCGGCGAGCCGCTGCCAAACCTCCTCGGACAGCCCGAGATTGGGTTCGCCGATGTCACCGACGACGACCTCGAGGTGGTCGGCCGCCAGCGCGCGGAACTTCTCCAGCAGCTCGGTATCCCCGGCGCGGTACGCATCCTCGAGTCGCCGCCGGGCCGCCGCTTCATCGGCGGCCCGCAGGACCGAAATAAGACGTCCGCCGGTCTCGGCGAGCCGCTCCAGCCATTCCAGCGCCAGGAAACGTCCGAGGTATCCGTTGGCTCCGGTCAGCAGCACCGTCTGCGGCGTCCCGGTGACGTGGGGCAGCGAGCCGGCGGCGGCCAGGGTGGCCGCATCGATGAACTTGTCCAGCGTCAGGTCGGACGCCCGGACTTGTGCCGCCCCCCGACCATGCACGTTGGCGAAAGTTGGTCGTTTCGAGGTGGATTCACGTTCGGCCGCCACGTAGTCGGCGATCTGGGCCAAATTGCTGGTCGGCCCGATGATCAAACCCACCGGGACCTCGACGTCGAAGATGTCGCGCAGCAGGTTGGAGAACGTCAGTGCCGACAGGGAATCACCGCCGAGATCGGTGAAGTGCTCATCCGGCCCGGGCGCACCGCCGACCAGACCTAGCAGGGCCTCGGCTCCGCGCGCCACGGTGTCGATAACCGGCCGTTCGACCGCACTTTCACGCAGCGAACGCAACTCGGCCACCCGGGTGTCGGCCAGTTCGGCATACCGCCGCTCGAGCCGTTCGCCATAGTGCTCCTTGAGCTTGGGGCGTAACAGCTTGCCGACCCCGGACAGCAGCCCGTTGTCGGAACTGAACGGTTCGAGCTCGACCAGGAAATCCGCGGGCACCTCGTAGGATTGCAGCTCCGCGGATTTGGCTGTCTGGCGCAGGGATTCGCTCAGCGCGGCCTTGAGTGCAGCGTCGTCATCGCCGAAGCGCTGCAGTGCCTCGGTGGTGGGTACCACCACGGCCAGCAGATACGGGCGTTCGCTGTTGCCGTAGACGAATATCTGCCGGACCAGTGGCGCGCTGGCGAAGATCGCTTCCAGTCGGGCCACGGCGACGAACTCGCCCTGCGCCAGCTTCAAGACGTTGTTGCGCCGGTCGACGTAGGCCAGTCGGTCCGGTTCGAGTTCGGCCATCACATCACCGGTCCGGTAATACCCGTCCGCGTCGAATGCGTTGGCGGTCACGTCGGGCCGCTTGTAATACCCGGAGAAGGACGTCGCCGATTTCACCAGCAGCTCACCGCGTGGAAACGGCTTGTCGGTAAGGAAATAACCGAGCTCGGGGACGTCGATCAGCTTGTAGTCGATCACCGGTGGCTTGGTCACCAGGCCGTCCTTGGCGACCATGCCGACTTCGGTCAGGCCGTAGCCGTCCAGCAGATGCACGTCGAGGCAGGTCTCGATGAAGGTTCGCATCTCCGCCGCCAGCGGGGCGGTACCGGTGAAGCTGGTGACTACCCGCCCGCCGAGCACCTGCTCGCGCAACTCTTCCCGGGCCGCCGCCTCCGCGGCATCGACGTCAGCCCCGTCGAAGACACGCCGGTCCACGGAGCTTTGGTAGCTCTGATACAACATCTCGGCGACCCTCGGTACCAGACCCATCTCGGTGGGACGCACCAGGCTCCAGTCCTCGAACAGCGTGGACAGGTCGCTCTCCGGGACGAAATAGCTGGTGCCGCCGGCCTGGAACGCCGAGGACAGCGGAATGCGGCCGCCGAGGTGATTCAGCGGCATGAAGTTCACGTTGAACACCGGAATGTGGTCGTATTTGGGCATCAACTCGTTGGTCCAGATCTTGACCACCATGCGCTCGGAATACATTGCCCCCTTGGGCAACCCGGTGCTGCCGGAGGTGTACATGATCATGGCCAGCCGCTGGTCGGTGCCACCGGTGTACATCGGCGCGGGCGGCAACGTGCGGCCGTGCGCGATCACGTCGGTGAGGATCTCGATGGTGACGGCCAGGCCGGCGTCGGCGAACCTGGCGCGGGCACGCTCCAAACCTTCCCGGTGGTCGTCGATCTCGGGCCGGTAGTCGAAGACCACCAGGCGGCGCACGGACTTGATGCCGGCCGCGGCTTCGGTGGCCAGGTCCAGGTAATCGGCGCTGGCGGCCAGGGTCTGTGGCTCGACCTCGGCCAGGATGGGCTGCAATCGCGACGCGGTGGTGTTGTGCTGCAACGGCACGGCCACCAACCCCAGATAGCCGCAGACCAGATCGATGGTCAGGTACTCCACACTGGCGAACCCGACGGTCGCCACGAAATCCCCGGGTCCGCTCGGATTGACCGGGTCGTGCTGCCAGGCGGCGGCGATCGCCCGCACGTTGGCCCATAGGTCGCGGTAGGTGATGGTGTCGAATCGGGGCAACAATTGCGCGACAGTGCGGCCGGTGGCCGGATCGGTCGCGAGCTCTGATGCCCGCCAGCCCATCGCGGGACGGTCGGCGTAGCCGTCGACCAATGTCTGGATCACCTGCGGCAGCCGCAGCCCGGCCTGCCGTGCCGCGGCGCGGATCGCGGGATCGGGTTCGGCCCGCCGGAACTGCTCGTCCTCAGCGAAAAGCCGCTGAATGCGTTGGTTGAGTCGTTGTTCCTGCGGACCGGTCATGGTCAGCCTTTCGTTCGCTTCGCTATCAAGCGCAAACCGATCGACCGCAGTCCATCTTCCGGGTCACGGGTGTGACCGTCGCCACACCCGCGTTGTCGCAGTGGATTCAGGCCACCACGTTGATCGGGTCGCCGATGGTGACCATGTTGAAGTACCAGGCCGCGTTGTCCGGGCTCAGGTTGATGCAGCCGTGACTGACATTGGCATAGCCCTGCGAGTTCACCGACCACGGTGCCGAGTGGACGTACACCCCGCTGCCGGTGACCCGCACCGCGTACTGAGCGGTGATCAGGTAACCGTCCGAGGAATTCAGCGGGATGCCGATGGTGCGGGAGTCCATGACGACCGAGCGTTCCTTCGACATCGCGTTGAAGTTGCCGATCGGAGTGGGCCGGCTCGGCTTGCCCATCGAGGCCGGCATGGTGCGCAGTACTTCGCCGTTGCGGCTGACGGTGAATGTGTGAGCGGAGATGCTGGCAACCCCCAACAGGGCGTCACCGGTCTCGAAACCCTCGGTCAATTCCTGCACACCCACCGAGATCCGGGTGTGCGCGGGCCAGTACTGATCCGGGATCCATTGCACGACATTGCCATCCAGCCACTGGTAGTGGCCGGTGATGTTGGCCGGTGCGCCGACGTGGATGGCTCGTTCGGCGGCGCGGCGGTCGGTCACCGGGGCGGCGAACGTCACCTCGACCGGGGCGCCCACGCCCACTACGGCCCCATCGGACGGGAAGATCGATGCCACCGCGGGCAACGGATGTGGCACCGGGACTGCGCCGGTGGCCGGACTACCGGACCCGGCCGCGGCCATCGTCGTGATTGCCACCACCACGAATAGATACCGAATCGCTCGACGCATGGCGTTCACCCTTCGGGTTGGTGCGACAAACACACCCAATATTCTAGTGGTTATCCGTTCGGGGCGGGCCATAGCAAACAATTTCGGCGTAGCCCACGCGGGTTTGTCAGCGGGCTGGCCGGGCCGGGATGGACGCGTTAGCCTCAGCGGGAGCCGGGGACGGGCCGGGCCCACCGCCTAAGGAGGTGCGGGTGCTCTTTCGCCAGTTGGAGTACTTCGTCGCCGTAGCCCAGGAACGCCATTTCGCTCGCGCCGCCGAGAAGTGTTTCGTGTCCCAGCCGGCGCTGTCCGCGGCTATCGCCAAGCTGGAACGCGAACTGAATGTCACGCTGATCAACCGGGGTCACAGCTTCGAGGGCATGACGCCCGAGGGGGAGCGGTTGGTGGTGTGGGCCAAGCGGATTCTGGCCGAGCACGACGCGTTCAAGGCCGAAGTGCACGCGGTGCAGTCGGGCATCGCCGGAATCCTGCGCCTGGGCACCGTGCCGACGGCCTCGACGACCGCTTCGCTGGTGTTGTCGGCATTTTGCTCGGCACACCCCTTGGCAAAGGTGCAAATCAGTTCGCGGCTGGCCGCAACCGAGCTGTACCGGCGCCTGCACGAGTTCGAGTTGGACGCGGTGATCGTCCATCCAGCCCCCGAGGCGGGCCAGGACGTGGCACTGGTGCCGCTCTACGAAGAGCACTACGTGTTGCTGGCCCGCGCGGACATGCTGCCGCCCGGGGCGTCCGGAATGCGGTGGCCGGAGGCGGCGCAACTACCGTTGGCGTTGCTCACGCCGGACATGCGGGACCGACAGGTCATCGACGCGGCGTTCGCCGACCACGACATCACCGTCCGGCCCCAGGTCGAAACGGATTCGGTGGCTTCCCTGTTCGCGCAGGTGGCCAACGGGAACTGGGCAACCATCGTTCCGCACACCTGGTTGTGGATGACGCCGACCCGTGGCGAGATCCGGGCGGTCGAGCTGATCGATCCGGCGCTGCGCGCCCCGATTGCGTTGGCCACCATTGCAACCGGGCCGGGATCGCCCGTTGCCCGTGCGCTCGTCGCCTCGGCGCAGCAGCTCGCGCTCGACGAGTTCTTCGACGCCCAGTTGCGGGGGCTCACGCAGGGGCGTTAGCCCGGGCCGGGTTGAGGCTGGCGAGGTGCCCGCTCTCCACCCCCGCGGCGGGGTCGAGTTCGCAATCGATGAGGGCGGGCCTCCGCGCGGTCAGTGCCTCGCTCAGCGCGGCCTCGAGTTCGGCCGGCTTGGTCACGTGATAACCCTTGCCGCCGAACGCCTCTGCCAGCAGCTCGTGCCGGGCGCCGGAGTTGAGCACGGTGGGTGCCGGGTCGGTCCCGGAGACGGCCTCGTCGCCGCGGTAGACGCCGCCGTTGTTGAGCACGACGACGATGACCGGCAACTGGTAGCGGCAGATGGTCTCGATCTCCATGCCGCTGAAGCCGAACGCGCTGTCGCCCTCGATGGCCACCACGGGCCGCCCGGTCTCGACCGCCGCGGCGATCGCATAGCCCATTCCGATGCCCATCACACCCCAGGTGCCGGTGTCGAGCCGGTGCCGCGGCAACTCCATCTCGATGACGTTGCGCGCCAGGTCCAGCGCGTTGGCTCCCTCGTTGACGACATAGACATCCGGGTTGCCCTGCAGCACAGTCCGAATGGCGCCCAACGCGTTGTAGAACCGCATCGGGTGCGGATTCTCGGCCAGCCGCTCCCGCATCTTGGCGTCGTTGCGCGCCTTGCGTTCGGCGATCTCGTCGGTCCACGCCGCCGGGGCGCTGACCGGTTGCGCACTCACGCCCTCGAGCAGCGCCGTCATGACCGAACCGATGTCTCCGGTCAACGGTGCGGCGATCGGCTGATTGCTGTCGAACTCCGACGCGGCAATGTCGATCTGGATGAACTCGGCGTCCTCCGACCATTGCGGTGAGTCGCCATGGCCGAGAAGCCAATTCAACCGCGCACCGACCAGCAACACCGCGTCGGCCCGGGCGATCGCCAGGGAGCGCGCGGCGGCAGCCGACTGCGGGTGCGAGTCCGGTAGCAGGCCCTTGGCCATCGACATTGGCAGGAAGGGGAATCCGGTGGTCTCGACGAACTCCCGAATCACGTTGTCGGCCTGAGCATATGCGGCGCCCTTGCCCAGCACGATCAGCGGCCGGGAGGCCCGGCCCAGGATGCCCAGCGCACGCTCGACCGCCTCGGGTGCCGGCAGCTGGCGCGGCGCGGGATCCACGACCTGCCAGATCGACGCGGCGCCGGCCGTTGCCGGCATGACCTGGCCCAGCACCTCACCGGGGATGTCGAGGTAGACACCGCCCGGCCGGCCGGAGATCGCGGTGCGGATCGCCCGCGCGATGCCGCGGCCGATGTCCTCGACCCGGCCGATCCGGTACGCCGCCTTGGCGAATGGCCGCGCGGCGTTGAGTTGGTCGAGGTCCTGGTACTCACCGCGTTGCAGGTCCACCAGCGGCCGGGCGCTCGACCCGGAGATCTGGATCATCGGGAAGCAGTTCGTGGTGGCGTTGGCCAGGGCGGGCAGGCCGTTGAGAAATCCGGGCCCGGACGTCGTCAGGCACACGCCGGGCCGTTGGGTCAAAAACCCGGCCGCGGCGGCGGCGTTGCCGGCGGAACCTTCGTGGCGGAAGCCGATGTAGCGGATGCCCGCGGCCTGTGCGGTGCGCGCGAGGTCAGTGATCGGGATGCCGACGACTCCGTAGACGGTGTCGACGCCGTTGGCTTGCAGCGCGTCCACCACGAGCTGGAAGCCGTCGGTCAGGCTGGATTGCGTGGTCATGGTTCCTCACTGTTGTCGCGACACTCGACTATGTCCAAGACCGGATCCTTATTCGACGATTCACGCCGTCTATTGACCATTAGCGGATGGGTATTGGACAGCCCCTGACGGTGACCGGCAGGGTTTCGTTAGGACACCGGCACGACGCAGGTGCAGCCGGAAGGAGCGAGGGATGACATCCGAACAGATCACCAGCAACCAGGCGCTCGTGGAGCCGACCACCGGCATCGCGGAGCTGATCGCAAGCACGGCCGCACACCTGCCCGACGCGCCCGCCGTCGTCGTCACCGCCGAGCGCGTCCCGGTCAGCTACCGCGACCTGATGCGACTGGTCGACGACCTGGCCGGGCAGCTGACCACGGCCGGCCTGTCCCAGGGTGACCGGGTGGCGCTGCGTGCGGCCAGCAATGCCGAGTTCGTCGTCGCGCTGTTGGCGGCGTTGCGCGCGAAACTGGTCGTGGTCCCGCTCGACCCGGCGCTGCCGGTCGGTGACCAACGGGCCCGCAGTGAGGCGGTCGGCGCCCGGGTGGTGCTCGTCGACGGCGAGGGGCCGGGAGACAAGTCCGAACCGTCGATGCCGTGGTGGCCGATCGCGGTGACCGTCGGCCGCGATGCCCTCAAGCGGGAGCTGTCGGTGCATCTGGACTCGGCCACCGCCGCCAACCCGAGCAGCTCCTCTCCGGAGGGATTGCGGGTGGACGACGCGATGATCATGTTCACCGGCGGGACCACCGGGTTGCCCAAGATGGTCCCGTGGACGCATGACAACATCGTCGCCTCGGTCCAGGCGATCATCGCCGGATACGAGTTGGGACCGCAGGACGCGACGGTCGCGGTGATGCCGCTGTACCACGGCCACGGGCTGGTCGCCGCGCTGCTTTCGACGCTGGCGTCGGGTGGTGCGGTGTTACTGCCGGCCCGCGGACGGTTCTCGGCGCACACTTTTTGGGACGACATCGACACCGTCAAGGCCACCTGGTACACGGCCGTCCCGACTATTCACCAGATTCTGCTGGAGCGGGTGGCGGACGGCAGGGCCGAAAACACCGAGGCCACTTTGCGTTTCATCCGCAGCTGCAGCGCGCCGTTGACGCCGGAGGTGGCCCAGGCGCTGCAAGACCGGTTCTCCGCGCCGGTGTTGTGCGCATTCGGCATGACCGAGGCTACCCACCAGGTCGCCACCACCGGCATCGACCAGGAGGTGAACCCCGCCGCTGCAACGGGTTTGGTGGGTCGCTCCACCGGCCCCGAGATCCGCATCGCCGGCCCGGACGGACAGCCCGTTGAGCCGGGCACCGTCGGGGAGGTGTGGCTGCGCGGCCGCACCGTGGTGCGCGGTTACCTGGGTGACCCGAAGATCACCGCGGCGAACTTCACCGACGGCTGGCTGCGCACCGGGGACCTGGGAACGCTCTCGCAGGACGGGGATTTGAGCATCCGCGGCCGGATCAAGGAACTCATCAACCGGGGCGGCGAGAAGATTTCGCCCGAACGGGTCGAGGGTGTGCTGGCCACCCACCCGAATGTGCTGGAAGTCGGGGTGTTCGGGGTGCCACACCCGATGTACGGAGAAGCGGTCGCCGCGGTCATCGTGCCCCGGGACAGTGCCCCGAGCGCCGAGGAACTCATCGAGTTCTGTCGGGACCGGCTGGCGCCGTTCGAGATTCCGGCAACCTTCCAGGTGACCGACGAGTTGCCGCACACCGCCAAAGGCTCGCTGGACCGCCGCGCCGTCGTGCAGCGCTTCAGCCCGGCGACCGACTGACGGCCGCGGCCGCGACGCTGCCCCAGGCGGCCCGCGCGCCCGAATCCCCGACCCGGTAGGTCTGTATCAGCGTGGCCGCCGCGGCGGCCACGACGAGCACGGCGATCACCGCGTGCGCAATGGGTTTCACGGCTCGGCCGCAGGCCAGGCGCAGATGCACGACGGCCAACAGGGTGACGGCGACGACCAGTGCCGAGGCGAAGTAGGCCAGCGTCTCGCC
The DNA here is from genome assembly GCF_001668675.1 of Mycobacterium asiaticum. Classification (GTDB taxonomy): domain Bacteria; phylum Actinomycetota; class Actinomycetes; order Mycobacteriales; family Mycobacteriaceae; genus Mycobacterium; species Mycobacterium asiaticum_D. The sequence goes on from NZ_LZKQ01000330.1 coordinate 28,094, forward strand.
CAGCGCCGCGTGCCGGGCCAGCGGCGGTGAATCGCCGACCTTACCGGCCAGCCAGCTACCCGAGGACGTGGTCAACGGCGTCATCGCCAGGGTGACGGCCGCCAGCACCAGCGTCAGCCAGATGAGCCGCCGGCGCGCCGCCGTCCACACCGCACATAGGATCGCCAGGATCGCCGCCAGCGGACCGAGCACCACAACGAAGTGATTGAGCAGAATGTGCGCCGGAAGTCCGTCGACCGTCGACATGCTCGTCGTAGGCGGTTATGCCGTGGCTTTCACCCGAGCCGCGGCGGATTCGGGCATCGGTTCATAGCGGGCGAACGAGCGGGTGAACGACGCCGCGCCGTGCGCGAGCGAACGCAGGTCGATGGCGTAGCGGGTCAGTTCCACCTGCGGCACTTCGGCATTGACCACGGTGCGCTCGTTTCCGGCCGTGTCGGTGCCCAATACCCGGCCCCGCCGGCCGGACAAGTCGCCCATCACCGCGCCGACGAAATCGTCGGGCACCAGCACCGAGATCTCGTCGATCGGCTCCAGCAGCACGACCCGCGTCGCCGCGGCGGCTTCGCGCAGCGCCAGCGCGCCGGCCATCTGGAACGCGAAGTCCGACGAGTCCACGCTGTGCGCCTTGCCGTCGAGCAGGGTGACGCGGATGTCTACCACCGGATATCCGGCATGCACGCCCTTCTCCATCTGCGCGCGGACACCTTTCTCCACGCTGGGGATGAACTGGCGCGGCACAGCGCCGCCGACCACCTTGTCCAGGAACTCGAACCCCGAACCTTCCGGCAGCGGCTCCACTTCGATGTCGCACACCGCATACTGGCCGTGCCCGCCGGACTGTTTGACGTGCCGGCCATGCCCTTTCGCCTTGCCGCCGAACGTCTCCCGCAGCGGCACCCGCAGTTCGACGGTGTCGACGGTGACGCCGTAGCGGTTGGCCAGCGCATCGAGCACCACCCCGACATGCGCCTCACCCATGCACCACAGCACCACCTGATGGGTTTCCGGATTCTGTTCGATCCGCAGCGTCGGGTCTTCGGCCGCCAGCCTGCCCAGCCCCACCGACAGCTTGTCCTCGTCGGTCTTGGCGTGCGCGGCAATGGCGACCGGCAGCAGCGGTTCCGGCATCGTCCAGGGCCTGAGCACCAGCGGCTCGGACTTGTCCGACAGCGTGTCCCCGGTTTCGGCACGGCTCAGCTTGCCGATCGCGCAGATGTCCCCGGCGACCACGGAGGGCGCGGGACGTTGCTGCTTGCCCAGCGGGAAGGAAAGGACGCCGATGCGCTCGTCCTCGTCGTGGTCGGGGTGGGAGTGGGTGGCGCCGCCGTTGGTGTCGCCGCCCCCGAAGAAGGACGAGAAGTGGCCTGACACATGGACGGTCGCGTCCGGCTTGATCATCCCGGAGAACACCCGGACCAGGCTGACCCGTCCGACGTAGGGATCGGATGTCGTCTTGACCACTTCGGCCAGCAACGGCGAATTGACGTCGCAGGCCAACTCTTCGTGCGCGGCGCCCTGCGGGGTGAACACATCGGGCAGCGGGTGTTCCATCGGCGACGGGAAGCCGCGGGTGATCACCTCGAGCAGTTCCTGCGTGCCCACGCCCGTGCTGCTGCACACCGGGATCACCGGGAAGAACGAACCGCGCGCGACCGCCTTCTCCAGGTCCTGGATCAGCACGGACTCATCGATCGACTCACCGCCGAGGTAGCGCTCCATCAGCGACTCGTCCTCGGACTCCTCGATGATCCCTTCGATAAGGGTGCCGCGCGCTTCCTCGATCAGTTCGGCGTCGTCGGCCTCAGGTGACGACTCGGTGCGCTTGCCGTCGGCATAGGTGTACTTGGTTTGCGAGAGCAAGCCGATCAGCCCCGCGCAGTCGGTTGCCGAGGTCGGCAGGTAAAGGGGTAACACCTTGTCGCCGAAGGCATCCTGCGCCGCCGCCAACGCCTCCTGATAGTTCGCGCGGGCGTGGTCGAGCTTGGTGATGACCACCGCGCGCGGCATGCCGACCTGGCTGCACTCCTGCCAGAGCGATTTGGTCGGTTCGTCGACGCCCTCGTTCGCCGCGATGACGAACAGGGCGCAGTCGGCGGCACGCAGCCCGGCCCGCAATTCGCCCACGAAATCGGCGTATCCGGGCGTGTCGACCAGGTTGATCTTGATGCCGCCGTGGGCCAGCGACGCCACCGCCACACCCACCGAGCGTTGTTGCCGGATCTCGGCGTCGTCGAAGTCACAGACCGTGCTGCCGTCGACGACGGAGCCGGGCCGGGACAGCACCCCGCCGGCGACCAGCAGTGCTTCGACGAGGGTGGTCTTGCCGCCTCCGGACGGACCGACGAGCACGACATTGCGGATGCCGTCCGGCGCGCTCGCGGTCGGGGCAGCGCCCGCGCCCTGGGAAGTACTTACTCTGTCGGCCATGACGTTCCTCCAGTTCTTCCTGGGTGCGTGGCCGCCGACTCCCGTACGCGGCGTGATCCAGCCCACAGGACGCAACGCCAACTTTTCCCCCAACGGCCGTTCAGCACAAGGGTCGGCTGCGCCGGAAAGTCAGGCGTGCCAGCTGGACCAGCGAGTCACGGTGATCGCTATCACCGGGCCATTCAACGAAACGGATTGATACTGGTCGTATTTCGCCCGCAGTAATCGGTATCCCGTGGTCAGTGCGCCGCCGTCCCGCGCGATCGTCGCGGTGCCGTCCACGCGAACCCACCACAATTGAGTCCAGTCGTCGGCGTAGTGGTCCACCAGCAGACTGACCGCCGCATTCACTTCGATGTTCTCCAGCCGGCGCAGCCGCTGAGTGCTTTTCGGCTTGGCGTCCACTGCGGTGTAGACGACACCGTTGTTCTGGTCGACGTTGTCCTGGTCGAACTGCACCGCGAATACCACCGGCACCAGGTGCGGCCGCCCGGACGGGGTGACCGTGGCCAGCCGCGCGATCGGCGACGACGCGAACATCGACTGTGGTTCGAAGTCCACCGCACCACCCTAAGGCCGGGGTGCTAAAAGAGTGTCGCTGCTCACACATTTAGCGATTACGCTGCAATCCGACGGCATTTCCGCGTTTTCCGGGGCAGGATTCGGAGCGGTTTCTGGACGGTTTCCGGGGGAGGATTTCGCCATTTCGGGGTCTGACCACCGCATTAGTGGGTATCTGGATTACGGTGGTGGCAACAACGTCCGTCACCATCCGGCTTACGGCCGGGTTAATTTAATTCTTCATTCGACGCAGGAGGATTACCGGATGAGCAAATCGCGCCACCGCACTATCAGGTGGGCATGGTTGGTCGCCGTATTGACCCTGATCGGGTTGACCTCCGCCGTCGGTCCGGCGGCGCCGGCCCAGGCGACGCCGCTCAAAGAGTTTCCCAAAGTACCGCTCGACCCGGCCGCGGCGGTGGCGCAGGTCGGCCCGCAGGTGGTCAACATCAACACCAAGCTCGGCTACAACAACGCGGTGGGTGCCGGAACCGGCATCGTCATCGACCCCAACGGCGTGATCCTGACGAACAACCATGTCATCTCCGGGGCCACCGATATCACTGCGTTCAGCGTCGGCGACGGCCGCACCTACGGGGTGGACGTCGTCGGCTACGACCGCACGCAGGACGTCGCGGTGCTGCAGCTGCGCGGCGCCGGCGGTCTCCCCACCGCGGCGATCGGCGGCCCGGTGAGTGTCGGTGAGCCCGTCGTGGCGCTGGGTAACACCGGCGGCCAAGGCGGTGCCCCCCGGGCGGTCCCGGGCCGGGTGATTGCCGTCGGGCAGACCGTGCAGGCTTCCGACGCCCTGACCGGGGCCGAGGAGACCCTGAACGGGCTGATCCAGTTCGACGGTGCGATCCAGCCGGGCGATTCGGGTGGTCCCGTCGTCAACGCCGCCGGTCAGGTGGTCGGCATGAACACCGCGGCCACCGAGAACTTCCAGCTGTCCGGCGGGCAGGGTTTCGCCATCCCGGTCGGCACCGCGATCGGCATTGCGAACCAGATCCGCTCCGGCGGCGGCTCGCCCACCGTGCACGTCGGGCCGACGGCCTTCCTCGGTCTCGGCGTCGTCGACAACAACGGTGCCGGTGCCCGAGTGCAACGCGTGGTGGGCACCGCTCCGGCCGCATCGGTCGGAATCGCCGTCGGCGATGTCATCACCGCCATCGACGGGGTGCCGATCAACTCGGCGACCGCGCTGTCGGACGCGCTCACCCCGCACCACCCGGGTGACTCGATCGCGATCAGCTTCACCTCCAAGTCCGGCGTCGCTCGCACCGAAAACGTCACGCTGGCCGAGGGGCCGCCGGCCTGATCCGACCGCATGAACCTCCCGGCACGCGAAATGCAATGGTGTGAGCGGGAATTCAGGATCGGTGCGCTTCGGGTGATTCTTCGACAGGCCTCTCGGGTACACGTGGCATCGTGGATTTGATGAATGACGCGACGCAGACCTCGAGGCAGGATCCCGCGCACCATCCCGCCGAGGGCAGTCACGTCGAAGGAGGCGTGGTCGAACACCCGACCGCGCAGGACTTCGACAACGCCGCTGCCCTACCCGCAGATCCCACCTGGTTCAAACACGCGGTCTTTTACGAAGTGCTGGTGCGGGCATTCTTCGACTCGAATGCCGACGGTTCCGGCGATCTGCGCGGCCTGATCGACCGGCTCGACTTCATCCAGTGGCTCGGGGTCGACTGCATCTGGCTGCCGCCGTTCTACGACTCGCCGCTGCGCGACGGCGGCTACGACATCCGCGACTTCTACAAGGTGCTGCCCGAGTTCGGCACGGTCGAAGACTTCGTGGCGCTGATCGACGCTGCCCACCAGCGCGGGATTCGCGTCATCACCGACCTGGTGATGAACCACACCTCGGAGTCGCATCCGTGGTTCCAGGAATCGCGCAACGACCCCGACGGGCCATACGGCGACTTCTACGTGTGGAGCGACACCAGCGAGAAGTACACCGACGCGCGGATCATCTTCGTCGACACCGAGGAGTCGAACTGGACGTTCGACCCGGTACGGCGCCAGTTCTACTGGCACCGGTTCTTCTCCCACCAGCCGGACCTCAACTACGACAACCCCGCCGTGCAGGAAGCGATGATCGACGTCCTGCGGTTCTGGCTCGGCCTGGGTATCGACGGGTTCCGGCTGGACGCGGTGCCCTACCTGTTCGAACGGGAGGGCACCAACTGCGAGAACCTGCCCGAGACGCACGCCTTTCTCAAACGGGTCCGCAAGGTGGTCGACGACGAGTACCCGGGCCGGGTGCTGCTCGCCGAGGCCAATCAGTGGCCAGCGGACGTCGTCGAGTACTTCGGTGATCCCACCACCGGCGGCGACGAGTGCCACATGGCGTTCCACTTCCCGCTGATGCCGCGGATCTTCATGGCGGTGCGGCGGGAATCGCGGTTTCCGATCTCGGAGATTCTGGCCCAGACGCCGGGCATCCCGGACATGGCCCAGTGGGGCATCTTCCTGCGCAACCACGACGAGTTGACACTGGAGATGGTCACCGACGAAGAACGGGACTACATGTACGCGGAGTACGCCAAGGATCCGCGGATGAAGGCCAACGTCGGCATCCGCCGCCGGCTGGCTCCGCTGCTGGAGAACGACTTCAACCAGATGCGGCTGTTCAACGCGCTGTTGCTGTCGCTGCCGGGTTCGCCGGTGCTGTACTACGGCGACGAGATCGGCATGGGCGACGTCATCTGGCTGGGTGACCGCGACGGGGTGCGGACGCCGATGCAGTGGACACCGGACCGCAACGGCGGATTCTCGACAGCCAACCCTGGTCGCCTCTACCTGCCGGCCAGTCAGGATCCCGTTTACGGTTACCAGGCGGTCAATGTCGAGGCGCAGCGGGACACATCCACCTCGCTGCTCAACTGGACCCGGACCATGCTGGCGGTGCGTCGGCGGCACAACGCGTTCGCTGTCGGGACCTTCCAGGAACTGGGCGGGTCTAACCCGTCGGTGCTGGCCTACGTGCGGGAAGCGCCCGCCGAGGACGGGGAGGACGAGGGTGACGTGGTGCTGTGCGTGAACAACCTGTCACGGTTCCCGCAGCCCATCGAATTGAACTTGCAACAGTGGAACAACTACACGCCGGTTGAACTCACCGGGCAGGTCGAGTTTCCCCGCATCGGTCACCTGCCGTACCTACTGACCCTTCCCGGGCACGGGTTCTACTGGTTCCAGTTGTCCACGTCGGAGGAGGAACGATGAACGCGCCAGCCTCGGCCACGCAGCCGGCCAAGCTGCCATGGGCGGAGTGGCTGCCGCAGCAACGCTGGTACGCCGGCCGCAATCGGGAACTGGTCAGCGCCGACGTCGCGGTCGTGGTGCCGCTGCGCGAGGCGCTGGACCTGGTGCTCATCGATGTCGGCTACGCAGACGGCTTCAGCGAGCGCTACCAGGTGCTGGTCCGGTGGGACTCCGAGCCCGTTCCTGAGTTCAGCACCCAGGCCACCATCGGGTCGGCCGACGACCACATCGGGTTCGACGCGCTGTACGACTCCAAGGCGCCCCGATTCCTGCTGTCGCTGATCGACGAGTCGGCGACCCGTGCCGCATCCGGCACGTCGCCGGGCACGGAGCTGAAGTTCACCAAGGAGCCGGACGTCGAACTGCCGCTGGACGCCTATCCACGGGTGTCCGACGCCGAGCAGAGCAACACCAGCGTGATCTTCGACCGCCCGCCGGCCGCGATCTTCAAGGTGTTCCGGCGGGTCAGCCAGGGCATCAATCCGGATATCGAGCTCAACCGGGTGCTCGGCCGGGCCGGCAACCCGCATGTGGCCCGGCTGCTGGGGGCCTACGAGGTCGCCGGATCCGGCGAGGACGACGGGTCTCCGCTGGGCATGGTGACCGCCTTCGCGGCCAACGCGGCCGAAGGCTGGGCGATGGCCACCGCCAGCGTTCGTGACCTGTTCGCCGAGGGTGATCTGTACGCCTATGAAGTTGGTGGTGACTTCGCCGGGGAGTCGTATCGGCTCGGCGAGGCCGTCGCGTCGGTGCACGCCACCCTGGCCGAGCAGCTCGGGACGCAGCAGGCGACATTCCCGGTGGACACGGTGCTGTCCCGGTTGTCGTCCGCGGCGGCCACCGTGCCCGAGTTGAGCGACTACGTGGTGACCATCGAAGAGCGCTTCGGCAAACTCGCCGACGAACCGATCACCGTGCAACGCGTGCACGGTGACCTGCATCTGGGTCAGGTGCTGCGCACCCCGGAAAGTTGGGTGCTGATCGACTTCGAAGGGGAGCCGGGCCAACCGTTGGCCGAGCGCCGGGCACCGGATTCGCCGCTGCGGGATGTGGCCGGTGTGTTGCGGTCATTCGAGTACGCGGCCTATGGGCCGCTGGTCGATCAGGGCGGGGACAAGCAGCTCGCCGCCCGCGCCCGGGAATGGGTCGAGCGCAATCGCGCCGCGTTCTGTGACGGCTACGCGGCCGCCTCGGGAACCGACCCGCGGGACTCGGCGCTGGTGCTGGCCGCGTACGAACTGGACAAGGCGGTGTACGAAACGGGTTACGAGTCCCGGCACCGGCCTACCTGGCTGCCCATCCCGCTACGCTCGATCGCCCGCCTGACGACGGGATGACCCGGGGGTTCTGAAAAAGAACATCGGCAGCAGCGCTGGCCGAAGCGGCTGCTGCCTCCTGAAAATGAACATCGGCAGCAGCGCTGGCCGAAGCGGCTGCTGCTCCTGAAAATGAACATCGGCAGCAGCGCTGGCCGAAGCGGCTGCTGCTCCTGAAAATGAACATCGGCAGCAGCGCTGGCCGTTGCGCTGCTGCCGATGTGGTCCATCGGTGACCCGGCTGGGTCAGGTGGCGGGCCCGGTGACCGGGGCCGGCGCGGCGGCCGGTGCTGGTGCAGGTGCCGGTGCCGGTGCGTTGACCGCGTTGATCACCTGCAGCATGTCCGGCTTCATCGCCATCAGCTGCTGGTTCCAGTAGTTCCACGAGTGGGTGCCGTTGTTCGGGAACTGGAAGACGCCGTTGCGTCCACCCGAGGCGGCGTAGGTCTGCTGGAACTGCTGGTTGGTGCGCAGCGTCAAGCCCTCGAGGAACTTGGCCGGCATGTTGTCGCCACCCAGGTCACTCGGCGTGCCATTGCCGCAGTACACCCAGATCCGGGTGTTGTTGGCGACCAGCCGCGGGATCTGCAGCATTGGGTCGTTGCGCTTCCACGCCGGGTCGGTGGACGGGCCCCACATGCTGTTGGCGTTGTAGCCGCCGGCGTCGTTCATCGCCAGCCCGATCAGCGTCGGCCACCAGCCTTCGGCGGGGTTCAGGAAGCCCGACAGCGACGCGGCGTACGGGAACATCTGCGGGTAGTAGGCGGCCAGGATCAGCGCCGAACCACCGGACATCGACAGCCCCACCGCCGCGTTGCCGGCCGGCGACAAACCCTTCTGGGCCTGCAGGTAGGCGGGCATCTCCCGGGTCAGGAAGGTCTCCCACTTGTAGGTGTAGTTCTGCCCGTTGCCCTGCGAAGGCTGGTACCAGTCGCTGTAGAAACTGGACTGGCCGCCCACCGGCATCACCACCGACAGCCCGGACTGGTAGAACTCCTCGAAGGCCGGGGTGTTGATGTCCCAGCCGCTGTAGTCGTCCTGGGCGCGCAGCCCGTCGAGCAGATAGACCGCGTGCGGTCCGCCGCCCTGGAATTCGACCTTGATGTTGCGTCCCATCGACGGCGACGGAATCTGCAGGTATTCCACCGGAAGCCCCGGCCGGGAGAACGCCCCCGCGGTCGCCGATCCGCCGACGGCGCCGACGAGACCCGTCAGCAGGGCAGCCCCCATAGCAGCGATCGCCAGCCTGCGGGGCATGGTTGCCGCTGCGCCACGCAGCTTTTCAACGAACTTCATCGCTTGACCCGTCCCAACTTTCATCTGCCGCTCGTGCGGAGGAATCTGTTCTGGGCGAGTGAAACACAAATGACCGACGCCGCCCGGCCGTCACGGCCGACGGCACATGTCGCGGTTGGCTAACGATTAGGCTTCGGGCCGGACTCCGCGGCGAGACGGTCGCAATCCGGTCACAATGCGATAACTAGGCAACCAACCGTCGTAAAAAGGTTGACGCCGTGATGATTCCGATCACCGGCGCCACCAGGAGCACGACGATGTCCACCGCGTGGAAGGGGGCGCCGATCAGCAGCGCCCGCAACACGTCGACCTCGTAGCTCAGCGGGTTGACTTTGCTCAGCGCGTGCAACCAGGCCGGCATCACGTCGACCGGGTACAGCGCGTTGGACGCGAAGAACAGCGGCATGGTGATGGCCTGGCCGATGCCCATCAGGCGGTCCCGGTTGCGCACCAGTCCGGCCAATGTCATTGACAGGCAGGCGAAGAACGCCGCGCCCAGCATGACCGCGATCATCGCGGCCAGGATCCGCAACGGGTTGACCGTCAGGCCGATCCCCATCACATACGCCAGTGCGAGAACACCGACGACCTGCGCTACCGAGCGCACTCCGGCGGCGAACGACTTGCCGGTGATCAGTGCCGACGCCGGCGCGGGCGTCACCATGAGTTTGGCCAGCACGCCCGCGTCGCGATCCCAAATGATCTGGATGCCATAGAAAATGGAGATGAACAACGCCGATTGGGCGATGATGCCCGGCGTCAGGAACGCCTGATACGACACCGGCCCGGTGTCGATGACGTGCAGGTGGCTGAACGTGGTGCCGAAGATCAGCAACCACAACGCGGGCTGCACCATCCGCATGACCAGCTCGGTGCGGTCGTGCCGCAACTTCTGCAGTTCCACGATCGCGAATGCGCCGACTCGGCCCAAAGTCGCTCCGACGCAGTCGATTCCGCGGGGCGCACGGACCAGTTGCACCTCGACGGGCTGGCAGTCTCGATCAACGGTCATTACGCTGGCGCCCTTCTGCTAGACCGGAGTTGGCGCATATCGGCCGACGGCTGGTCGAGATCCGATGCGGCGTAGTGGCGGAACACGTCTTCGAGGGACGCGTCCGGCGACACCGTCTCCTTCAACTCATCCGGCGTGCCGACCGCTTGGAGCGCACCCTTGTGCATCAGCGCGACCCGGTCGCACAGCGCGTCCGCCTCTTCCATGTAGTGGGTGGTGAGCAGCACGGTCATACCGAACTGTTGCTGCATCTGCTGGACCTGCCGCCAGACGCCGTCGCGCGCGATCGGGTCCAGGCCCACCGTCGGTTCGTCGAGCACCAGCAGCGAGGGCCGGTTGACCAGGGCCTGGGCCACTTCCAGCCGGCGGACCATCCCACCCGAATAGCTCGACGCGAGCCGGTCGGCGACGTCGAGCAGATCCATCGCGGCCAGCGCCTGGTCGACGCGTTCGGCGCGCTCGGCGCGCGGCACCCCGTACAGGCGGGCGAACCAAGCCACGTTCTGCCGGCCGGTGAGCGCCGTCTCGATCGAAAGTTGTTGTGGCACATAGCCGATGTTGCTGCGGATGTCCACGGTCTGGTGCCGCGCGTCCAGCCCGAAGATGCGCAGCTCACCCTGCTGGACCGGCGCCAGCGTGGTCAGCACCCGCACTACCGTCGTTTTGCCGGCGCCGTTGGGGCCCAGCAGACCCATCGTCTCGCCGGGCCTGACCGAGAACGTCACGTCGTCGACGGCCGTGTGCGAGCCGTAGCGGTAGGTCAGCCGCCGGCAGTCGATCGCGTCAGTCATGTGTATCGCTCCTGCAATTTCCTGGTGATCCCCTCGAGGACCTCCAACCCTTTGGCCAATACCCCGATCTGGTGTTCGTCAAGCTCATCGAGCAGGTCGATCAGCACGGCGCGCCGTGTCGCGGCAGTGGCGTCCATCACGTGCTGTGCCGATTCGGTGAGCCGCAACCGGCTGATCCGCCGGTCCGCGGTGTCGGCGGTACGTTCCAGTAAGCCCGCGCCGCACAGCTTGGACACCAGGGTGGAGGCGGTGTTCGGTACCAGCCCGAGTTCGGCGGCCGCGACGCTCACCGAGACGCCAGGTCGGCGCGACACCAGACGCAAGAGCTCGGCCTGCGATTCGGAGAGCTGACCGGGCGCATAGCCGGTGCCGGCGGCGCGGCGCAGCTGCCTGCGGAACCGGCCCACGGTGCGGGGCAGTTCGGCTGCGAGATCGGCAGCGGTGGTCACTCCATTCGTCACTCCACCCAGAATACCTCTGTAGGCGAGCTATCTATGTGAACCTACGCATCGCGTCGCGCAACGAAGACGCCGACCCATAGCCGACCATGCCCGCGATCTGGTTCAGCGGTGCGCCCGGTCCTGCCGACGGCATGCTCATCGGTCACCAGGCCTGAGTCGCTCGAGGGTCACATCCACGGACCCGTCCCGCAGCAGCGCGGTCATGTAGGTGCAGAAGGGTTGGCGCCGGCGGTCCGTGGGTGACCCGGGGTTGAGCAGGCGCAGGCCGGTCGGCGTCGTGGTGTCCCAGGGGATGTGGCTGTGGCCGAACACCAGCACGTCGGTGTCGGGATAGAGCCGCGACATCCGCGCCTCGCGCCCGGCGGCGGCACCCGTTTCGTGCACCACGGTGAAGCGCACCCCGGCCAGCTCGACGTCGGCGCGTTCGGGCAAGCGTGAGCACAGTTCGTCACCGTCGTTGTTGCCCCAGCAGGCGACCAGCCGCTTGGCCCTGGCTTGGAGCGAGTCGAGCAACGAGGGCACCACCCAGTCGCCGGCGTGGATGACGACGTCGGCCGCCGCGACCTCGTCCCAGACCCGCGCGGGCAGATCGCGGGCCCGTTTCGGGATGTGCGTGTCGGCGATCAGCAGGAGCCGCATAAGTTCTATGCATACCCCCAGCAGAGGAGAGACCATGCGCACCTTCGAGTCAGTCAGTGACCTCGCCGCCGCCGCGGGCGAAACGATCGGGCAGAGCGACTGGGTGACGATCAGTCAGGAAGAGGTCAACCTGTTCGCCGACGCGACGGGCGATCACCAGTGGATCCACGTCGACCCGGAGCGCGCCGCGAAGGGCCCGTTCGGCACCACCATCGCCCACGGGTTCATGACGCTGTCGCTGCTGCCGCGGCTGCAGCACGACATGTACACGGTCAAGGGCATCAAGCTGGCAATCAACTACGGCCTGAACAAGGTTCGGTTCCCTGCGCCGGTGCCGGTGGGTTCGCGGGTGCGGGCGACCAGCTCGCTGGTCAGTGTCGACGACGTGGGCAACGGCGCCGTGCAGGCGGTGGTGTCGACCACGGTCGAGATCGAGGGTTCCCCCAAGCCGGCATGTGTGGCCGAAAGCATCGTGCGGTACATCCCCTAGGGTTCGCCAGGGGTGGCGCGAGCAGACGCTAAAGCCCCCGCACGCACGGCGTGTCGGGGGCTTTAGCGTCTGCTCGCGCGGGGTAACCGGCCTCAGAACTCGGCGATCGAGTGTTCCAGCCGCGCGGCCAGGCGCGCCTCAGCCTCGGCCTTGCGGGTCGGGATGTGCTGCGACGGGAAAGGCGTTGTGACGGGCTGATATTCGCGCAGGGTGCGGCGCGCCACCGTCATCTTGTGCAACTCGGTGGCCCCGTCGGCGATGCCCAGTGACTCCGCGGCGATCAGCATCTTGACGAACGGCATCTCATCGGAGACTCCAAGCGCGCCGTGCAGATGCATCGCCCGTTGGGCCACGTCGTGCAACACCTGCGGCATGGCCACCTTCACCGCCGCGATGTCACGACGCACCTTCTGGTAGTCGTGGTGCTTGTCGATCAGCCACGCGGTGCGCAGCACCAGCAGCCGGAATTGCTCGATCTGGATCCAGCTGTCGGCAATCTTCTCCTGCGTCATCTGGAAGTCGGACAGCCGCCCGTGCCGGGTCTGGCGCGACACCGCGCGCTCGCACATCATGTCAAATGCCCTGCGTGCCAACGCGATCGTACGCATGGCGTGATGGATCCGCCCGCCGCCGAGCCGGGTCTGGGCGATCATGAACGCCTGGCCCTCACCGCCGAGCACATGATCGGCCGGCACCCGCACGTCCTTATAGCGGACGTAGCCGTGGCTGGCCCGCTTGGCGGATTCGACTCCCACACCGACGTTGCGCACGATCTCGATGCCCGGCGTCTCGGCCGGCACGATGAACAGCGACATCTTCTCGTAGGTACGGCCTTCGGGATTGGTGACGGCCATGACGATGAAGAAGGACGCGTGTTTGGCGTTGGTGGAGAACCACTTTTCGCCGTTGATGACCCAGTCGTCACCGTCGCGCGTGGCGGCGGTGACGAAAAGCCCCGGGTCCGAGCCGCCCTGCGGTTCGGTCATCGAGTAGCAGGAGGTGATCTCACCGTCGAGCAACGGCTGTAGGTACCGAGCCTTCTGCTCGTCGGTGCCGAACAGCGCCAGGATCTCGGCATTGCCCGAATCCGGTGCCTGGCAACCGAACACCGACGGCGCCCAGCGCGATCGCCCGAGGATCTCGTTGAGCAGCGCCAGCTTCACCTGGCCGAAGCCCTGGCCGCCGAGTTCGGGCCGCAGGTGCGCGGCCCACAACCCCTGGTCTTTGACCTGCTGCTGCAGCGGCCGCAGCACCGCCATCATCTCGGCGTTCTTCTTGTCGTACGGGTCAAGCGCGACCAGATCGAGGGGCTCGAGCTCCTCGACCATGAATTTCTCCACCCAGTCCAGCTTGGCCTGGTATTCCGGGTCTGTCTCGAAGTCCCACATCGTCGGCACCGTTCCCCGGTGCACCGTCGCACCGGCATCGTTTCAGGAGCGACACCATCGTATGTGCCTTGTCTGCGACTACGGGTAGTACTACGATGCGTAGTAATCGTGGGTCGGGTCCAGCGGAGCGGAGCGCAGCCGATGCCCAACCAACCGAAATCCGACCGGTACGCTGCCGAACGCCGGTTCTACCGGGCCGCAATGGTTTTCGCCGCCGCACTGGCACTGCATGCCGCTGACCACTTTCGGCGCGGTATGGATGTCATCCCGCCGGCGGTGATGATGGCGGGCAACATTCAGATCGTTGCGGCCGTGATCACCATCGCGCTGGTGGTGCGGCGAAACCGGTGGGCACCGCACGCGGCGATCACGCTCGGCCTGGCCAGTGCGGTGGGCTTCAGTGCCGCGCATCTGCTGCCCAGGTGGGGGCCGTTGAGTGACAGCTTCATCAATCCCGCTGCGGGCTCGGGAGTCACCTGGTTCTCCTGGGTGACGGCGGTCGGGGAAATAGGCACTGCCCTGGTGATGGCCGCAGCCGGGATCGCTTTGCTGCGCGCCGCTAGGATCCGGCGATCTGTCGCCTGAGTTCGACCACCGCACGCGCAATATTCACCAGCGGCGTATTGGATTCCTGCGAGAGCCGCTTCAGCAGTTCGAATGCGCGGACCGCGTCTATGTTGTACTGCTGCATCAGCATTCCCTTGGCCTGACCGATGATGTCCCGACTGGCCAGCGCGCTCTGAAAGTGGCGTTCGCGCTGGACGCTGTCCCACACCAGTGCCGCATGCGTGGCGAAGACAAACCCGATCTCCAAGGCCTCCTCATCGAACGCGTGGGGTACGTCGGCATACACGTTGAGCGCACCGAGGGTGTGGGTGCTGGTGAACAATTCGAACGACAGGATCGACCGAATCGGTGTTTCGGCGAGCGCCGCGTGGCGATACCGCGGCCAGCGCGTGTCGGCTACCAGGTCATCGACCCGCACAACGTGGTGCTCCCAGGCGGCGATCAGACACGGGCCCTCTTGATATCGCTGTTGAATCTCATCGAGCCACCGCGGCCAATGGTGGGTGCTGGCCTGCGTCGCGATCTGACCGCGCCGGCTGGCCACCGTAAGCCCCGCGTACTGGGCCCCCGGAATTGTATGTGTGGCCTCGCCGACCAACTGGTCGATCACGGCCTCACTATCGGTGCCGGGCCGGTTGTGCAGGTCACGCGCCAGATCCGCGATCTGCTGATGCACGAGGCCGTTGTCCTGTTCCACAAGCAGTCCTTCCGGCACACCTGCCGGCGCGCCGCATCCATCTTACGGGCGATGCGAACGCAACCTGAAATGCCACCGAATCAGACTGTCGCACAAGATCTTTGCGAGTCGCTCAAGATTTCTCCGGCCATACTGTCTAGCCTCATGCCCCATGGACCCTCGGGCCGGCGGCGGCGTCGAAGTGGCTTGTCAAGGCCCGGTGATCGGTGCGGCGGCACTGTGGGATCTGCCCCATCGCTGGCGGGAATCCCGCTGGACGCTGCTCGCCCAGACCCCGGCTTTCTTGCGGGTGTTCGGCTTTCGCAGCGGGCGGGGCCGAGCCCTGCAGGAAGCGATGCACCGAGTGCACCCCGAAGAACCGCATTGGTATCTGTCCGCCATCGGCAGCGATCCCGCATTGCGCGGCAAAGGTTTCGGACAGGCGCTGATGCGATCCCGTCTCGAACGTTGCGATGCCGAATACTGTCCGGCCTACCTGGAATCGACCAAAGCCGAAAACCTGCCGTTCTACGCCCCTTTCGGCTTCGTGGTCACCGGTGAGATCGTGTTGCCGGGTGGTGGTCCGACGATGTGGCCGATGTGGCGCGATCCGCGCTGACCGGGCTATTAACCTGTTGACATGACCCCGCAGGCGCGCGCGGCGCAGCAGGCAGATCTTCGCGAACTGGGACGCACCCTGGGCCGGGCGTTCTTCGACGATCCGGTTTCGGTCTGGTTGCTGCCTGACCCCGATAAGCGCCACGCCCACCTGTCGCGGCTGTTCACGACCATGACACGCCATCACCACCTGGGTGCCGGCGGCGTGGAAGTGGCGTGCGACGGCCCCGGGATCGGCGCGGCCGCGCTGTGGGATCCGCCGAACCGATGGCAGGAGTCGCGCCGCGCGCAGCTGGCCCAGACGCCGACATTTCTGCGGGTGTTCGGCTTCCGGACGGCCAAGGCACGGGGCCTGCAGGAGCTGATGAAGAGCAAGCACCCAGAGGAACCGCACTGGTATCTCGCCGTCATCGGCAGCGATCCAGACGTCCGCGGGCGCGGCTTCGGCCAGGTCCTGATGCGGTCTCGGTTGGACCGCTGCGATGCCGAATACTGTCCTGCGTACCTAGAGTCCAGCAAAGCCGAAAATGTGCCGTACTACGAGCGTTTCGGCTTCCGCGTCACCGGCGAGATCGTCTTGCCCGACGGTGGGCCGACGCTGTGGCCGATGTGGCGAGACCCGCGCTGACGGGCAGCGGAGGCGATCCGAGCGGGTTTAGCGGCCATATCTTGCGGGCAACCGTGGCCAATGGCTACCGATGATGCAGGTTCTGTCGATGCCGCCGACTTCCCCGAGGAAGGCGGCCCCGGCGACACCCTGAACGCGGAAGAGTCCACCGACTCCGACGAGTTGCTGAACGACGACGGGGACGTCGTCGTCGACCCGCCCGAGGACTGGAGCGGTGCCGACAAATTCGGGATGACCGCGCGCGAGGAACGGGAGGGCGAATCGCTCGACGCGCGACTCGCCGCCGAACAACCCGACGTCACCGAGCAGGCGGCCACCAGCGCGGTCCCGGACGATGAAACAGGCCGAGCCCATCGCGGTCAGGTCGACGGCGCTCCGGAAGACGGCGATTCGCTGTACCAGGTGGTCGACGAGTAGTCAGGGATTGCTTTTCCAGCCGGCCACCCCGATTGCGATCATGCGCAATTGCTTGACCGCGATCCGGTGAATGTCCTGCAGCGCTTCGGTGCTCTGCGCGTCCTCGATGGCCTCGGCGATCACGATCATCGAGTTCACGAACAGGCTGGCCAGCACGTTGAGGTCCTCGGTGCTCCATTCGTTGAGCCGCGGGAAACGCGCCAGGTCGGTGGCCAGTTCGGACGTGATCAGCCGAATCTCGGTCCGGATCGCATACCGCAGCACCGAGACGCCGGTTGAGCGTTCGCGGGCGATGAAGCGCCAGTGTTCGCGCTGTTCGGCGACGCTACCAACCAGGATCTCCACCGACGATTCGATCACCCGGTTCGGGTCCAGCTTGCCGGCGCGCGCGCCGCGCAGCGTGTCCCGCAGACTGCGGAACGATTCGTCGATGAGCACCAGGCCGAGCGCTTCCATCGACTCGAAGTGCCGGTAGAACGCCGCCGGCACGATCCCGGCCTCCCGGGTCACCTCCCGCAGGCTCAGCCCGCTGAAGCTGCGGTCGTTGAGTGCCTTGAGTGCCGCGGCGATGATCGCGCGCCTGGTGGCTTCCTTGCGTTCCTCCCGCGAAGGACTCTCCCGGCCGTTGGGATTGCGCGAATCACGGGCCCTGTCCTGGCCCGATCGCCGCGAATGTGAGCTAGGAGTACGACTGTTCACTATGTGAACCGTAACACAGAGCCGACGAAACCCTTGACCACCTGCGGGAAACGGTGCGACGGTGTACACATGTTCACTCAAACTTTCACTCGGACGATCGCCAAGCGGGTCCTGAGTTCCGACCTTATCGATCTGCTCACCGGGCCGCACGGCGTTGACCGGTACACCGAGCTTGTGACGCCGACCTGGACGTCGGGCGAGGCCCGCGCCAAGGTGGTTGACGTCCGGCGCACGACGCCGCGCAGCGTCACGCTGACGCTGGCACCGAACGCCGCGTTCACTGACCGCTACACCGTCAAGGCCGGGCAGTTCGTCAACGTCACGCTCGAGATCGACGGGCGCAGGCACTCCCGCTGCTACTCACCGGCCAACGTCGAGGGCAGCACGCAGCTGGAACTGACCATCGGCGTGCACGATGGCGGGCTGGTCTCGACTTACCTGTACGAGCGGGCTCGTCGGGGCATGGTCGTTGGCCTGGACGGCGTCGGGGGCGACTTCGTGCTGCCGATTCACCGGCCCAAGCGGATCCTGTTCGTGTCGGGTGGCAGCGGCATCACGCCGGTCATGGCGATGCTGCGCACCCTCATCGCCGAGCGGCACCAGCAATTCCGCAAGGGCGAAATCGCGTTTGTGCACTACGCGCGCACCCCGGAAGAGGCCTGCTACCGCGAGGAGCTGGCCGCAATGCGCGGGGTACGGGTGCTGCACGGCTACACCCGGTCCGGTGACGGCGACCTGCAGGGCCGCTGCGGTGCCGAACACCTGGCCGCCGCCATGGAATCTCCCGACGCGGTGTTCGTCTGCGGGCCAACCGCTTTGGTCGACGCCGTACGGCAGCACTGTGAAAACGTGTTCACTGAAAGCTTCGTGCCGCCGGTGATCGAAGTTCCGGCCAATCCCACCGGCGGGCGAGTCAGCTTCGCCGACAGCAAGGTCGACGTCGTCGACGACGGTCGCTCCCTGCTGGAGCAGGCCGAAGCCGCCGGCCTCTCGCCGGAGAACGGATGCCGGATGGGCATCTGCCACACCTGCACGCGCCGCAAGACCGCGGGCACCGTACGCAACCTGGTCACCGGCGCCGTCGCCACCGGCGCCGACGAGAACGTCCAGATCTGCGTCACCGTCCCCGTCGGCGACGTCGAAATCGACCTCTGACAGCCCCACCAAACACACCAGAAGACCTAGGAGGAGACGCCATGCCTCAAGAAAAGATCACGCTCACCAAGGAGCAGGCCGAGGCCTTCGGCCGCGAACTCGACGCCATCAAGGAACGCGAGATGGCAGACCTCGGCGAAGAAGACGCCGAATACATCCGCCGCATGATCAAGATCCAGCGCGGGCTGGAAGTCGGTGGCCGCGCGCTGCTCTTCCTGCCGCCCGCCTGGCTGCTGGGCACCGGGATGCTCGGCATCGCGAAAATCATGGACAACATGGAGATCGGCCACAACGTCATGCACGGCCAGTACGACTGGATGCGTGACCCGGCGATTTCGGGCCGCGACTTCGAGTGGGACACCGCCTGCCCGGCCGACCAGTGGCGGCACTCGCACAACTACATGCACCACACCCACACCAACATCGTCGGGATGGACCGCGACATCGGCTACGGCATCCTGCGGATGAGCGAGGACCAGCGCTGGACGCCGTACTTCCTGGGCAACCCGGTCTACGCGTTCCTGCTGATGGTGCTGTTCCAGTACGGCGTCGCCCTGCATGAACTGGAAACCGAGCGGATCCGCGCCGGTGAGATCAGCCTGCGGGACAAGCGCGACACCCTGAAAGAGATCTGGAAGAAAACTCGCCGCCAGTCGCTCAAGGACTACGTCGCCTTCCCGCTGCTGGCCGGACCGTTTGCGCCGTTCGTGTTCACCGGAAACCTCACCGCCAACCTGATGCGCAACGTGTGGTCGTACATGATCATCTTCTGCGGCCACTTCCCGGACGGCACCCAGGAATTCACCATCGAGGAGACCAAGGACGAGACCCGCGGCCAGTGGTACTTCCGCCAGGTGCTCGGCTCGGCGAACCTGACCGGCGGCAACCTCTTCCACGTGCTGTCGGGCAACCTGTCGCACCAGATCGAGCACCACCTGTTCCCGGACATGCCGGCCCGCCGGTACCCCAAGATCGCGCCCGAGGTACAGCAGATCTGCGAACGCTACGGCATCCCCTACAACAAGGGCCCGCTGCTCAAGCAGTTCGGCACCGTGGTCCGTAAGATCGTGCGGTTGTCCCTGCCCGACTCGATGCGGCTGCGCCGGAAGCCCACCGCGCCCGCCGAGTTGGAGTTGGTAGCCGCGTAAGCAGTAAGCGACGAGGCTGCGCCGATGGCGCCGAGACTGCGTCCAGGGTGTGTCACTTCGACATCGGGTCACCCTGGACGCAGCCTCGGCGCCACATTGGGTGGACAATGACTTGGTGCAATGGACCGGCGCACGGTATTCGGACACCCCGACGGTGGAAGGCACGACGTGGGTCGATGCCGACCAGCACCGAGTGTGGGATCTGATTTCCGATATCGAGCTGATGCCGACCCTCAGCAACGAGTTGTTGGCCGTCGAGTGGCTGGACGGCGCCACCGGTCCGCGGCTCGGCTCGCGGTTCATCGGGCACAACGAGCACGATGCGTTCGGCCGGTGGTCTACCACCTCACAGATCATTGCCTGTGACGAGCCGCGCGAATTCGCTTGGGCAGTAGGAGAACCCGAAACTCCGTCGGCTATCTGGCGGTTTCGGCTGACCCCTCGGGACGGTGGCACCGCGCTGTCGTTCTGGACCCAGCTGGGCCCGGGCCGGTCCGGGTTGTCCAGCGCCATCGACGCCATGCCGGACAAGGAACAAAAGATCGTGTTCGTGCGGCTACGGGAGTTCGAGGCCGCGATCGACAAGACGCTGGCGGCGATCAAGAGGTTGGCCGAACACGGGGTCCGGTGATGCGGACCGCCACCACCGTCGAACTGTCCGCGGGTCCGAACGCCAGACAGACCGTCGACTTCGTGGTCGAGTCCGAGCGCCTCGGGCTCGACGTCTGCTGGGTGGCCGAGGCATGGGGCGCCGATGCGCCGTCGGCGCTGGGATACCTGGCGGCCCGAACCGATCGAATGTTGCTCGGCTCCGGGGTCATTCAGGTCGGTACCCGCTCGCCGGTGCTGATCGCCCAGACCGCGATCACGTTGTCCAACCTTTCCGGCGGCCGGTTCCTGCTGGGTCTGGGCGCCTCGGGCCCCCAAGTGATCGAAGGCCTGCACGGCGTCGCGTTCGCGCGCCCGCTGGCCCGGGTCACCGAAACCGTCGAGGTGATCCGGCAGGCCTTCGAGGGTGGCAAAATCTCCCACTCCGGCAAGCAGATTCAAATTCCGCGCCCCGGCGGTGAGGGTAAGCCGATGCGGTTGTCGACTCGCCCGGAACACGCCATCCCGATCTACCTGGCCACCCTGTCACCGGCGATGTTGCGGCTGACCGGAAGGATCGCCGACGGATGGCTGGGCACCAGCTTCGTCCCCGAAGGCGCCGACGACGCCTACTTCGCACATCTCGACGAGGGCCTGGCGTCCGCCGGTCGGCGGCGCGCCGACGTCGACATCTGTCAGGGCGCCGAAGTCGCTTTCGCGCCGGATGAAGACGCGTTGGGCGACATGGTCGCCGCCCGCAAGGCGGAACTCGCGTTCAGCCTCGGCGGCATGGGGTCGGCCACCACGAACTATTACAACCAGGCCTACAGCCGGCAGGGCTGGGCCGAGACGGCCGCGGCGGTGCGGGAACGCTGGCAGGCCGGCGACCGTGCCGGGGCGACCGCCCTGGTCACCGACGACATGGTGCTGGCCACCACGCTGATCGGCACCGAGGAGCGGGTCCGGGCCCGCCTGGCGGTCTGGCGCGACGCGGGTGTGGATACCGTCCGGCTGTATCCGGCGGGGGAGACGCTCGATGCCAAACTCTCGACACTCGGCCGGGCGATCGAGCTGGTCCGCGAAACCTAGTGCGCCGCAGTGGGTGCGTCGGACACCTTGACGAGTTCGACTTGTGGGCGCGCCGGCACGCTGTCCGCGAGGAACCACCGGAATGCGAGGTTCCCGCGCGGATAGCCAAGCGTGGTCAGCGAATTGGGATGAGCGGTCCTGCTTCGGGACAACACGATGGTCACCGAACCGTCCGCGTTGGGCACCGCGGTGTGCCCGTTGGCCGAACAACGGACGTCGGGACCCTCCGCGGGGCCGTAGGTCGCCATGAACTGGTTCCACACCACCATGTTCCAGAACCGGCACGACGGCGGCCGGTGCGTGATCACCAGCGCCTCGTCGTCGTCCAGCACGAAACTGCCGTAGGCGTAGCAGGCGTCGCGCGCCGACCAGCCGAAGTTGGCGTCGGGCACCTGGTAGGGCTCGGCGAATTGGTTTGCGGTGTGGGCGACTTCGTGTCCCAGCGAATGCTGTTCGTCGGCCCGGTTGCCGACCGGCAGCGGCACGATCGCGAACATGGTGCGTAGCCAGGTGGTCACCGCCCGCAACCGGTCGGCGGTTTCGTTGTCCCCGTGTGCGATCGGGTCGGGTTCGTCGAGCGCCTCGATGTCCCAGGCGACGGGGCGACCGGTCAGCGGGTCGGCCTGGTAGTCCCGGGTCATCAACGCGGCCGCGTCGGGCGTCGGCGGGAATTCGAAGGAGAAGTTGCCGTCGGCGTCGATGTCGAGATCGGTGTCGCGCACGATCGCCACCACCCGGTTCGACCATGCCCCGGGCGAGGGCTCGTTGTAGGCGGTGACCGAAAAGTACACGCTGTCACCCTTATTGCCACTGATGCGGTAGCGGCGGTCGGGGTCGACCGGGCACATGTAGTAGTACGCGTCGGTGTTGTCGCCGCCCCATCGGCGGTCGCGCCGGAACGGCGTGTTGACCGCCACGAACTGCGGGCGGCCGGGCTCGGGGAACAGGTAGCTGTCGAACGCGACCCCAAGGGTGGCGGCGAGCATGCGGTAGCCGTCGGCCACGTGCCGCTCGTCGGTGACCGCGCGGTCACCCTCGAGGAAGGAGCTGTCGAGGTCGCCCAGTGCGGTCAACAACTCCCGCCACGCGGTCGTCGATTCGTGCGTCATGCGCTGATTCCTTTCAGGAGCAACGTGGTGGTGCGATCGATCCAGGCGTCATCGAGACCGTTCGGGCGGGTGAGCAAGGCAAGCAGGATGACCCCGGCGACCGCGTCGGCCAGCTCGGCCGCGGTCACGTCGGCACGGACATCGCCGCGCGCGGCGGCCTCGTCAAGCCACCCGGCCAGCGTGCCGCCGATCAGGCCGGAGAACCGTTGCAGCAGTGCTGAATGCAGACTGGGATCGGCGGCCATCTCGCCGATCAGGCCCGGCAGCGCCGCCCTGGCCGCCGGTGTGGTCAGCACAGCCATTGTGCGGCAGACCATTTCGCGCATGTCCTGGCGCACGGATCCCGAGTCGGGGACTTCCGTCGCGGCATCGATCGGGAACACCGCCTCATGGACGAGGTGCGCCTTGCTGGGCCAGCGCCGGTAGATCGCCGGCTTGGAGGTGCCGGCCCGCTCGGCGATGGCCGAAACTGCCAGCCCCGCATACCCGTTCTCGGCAAGTAACTCCACCGTGGCGGCCAGCACCGCGGCGTCGATACGCGGATCGCGGGGGCGGCCGAAGTCTACTACCATTACGAAACTCAGAGTAACATAAGTGGCCGTGACCGCGACCGTTCAACTAGACGACCTTGCCAGCCCCCGGTTCAGCCCGGAGGCGCAGCCGATCCTGGACATGATGACCGGGCTGGCCGCGGACTGCCCGCTGGACGCCGAGGCATTGCATGCCCGGGCCAGTGCCGACACCGGCCTGCACGATTTCGGTCCGGCGGACTACCGGGAACGGCTCGATGTCTACCTGGCGGCGCTGCGGGAGATCGACGGCGTGCACGGGGCCGGCGTGGTCAATTTCTACGGCCAACTGCTGCAGTTGCTCAAGAACCGCCTGCTGCTGACCGACCTGTTGAGCCGGCATCCCGAGATCAACGACATCGTGCTGCGCTCGCCGGTCGTCATCGCGGGCCTGCCCCGCACCGGCACCACCCATCTGCACAACCTGCTGGCGGCGCCGCCGACGTTCCGCACCATGCCGTACTGGGAGAGCAACGAGCCCTTCCCGCTGCCGGCCGAGGCCGGTCAGGAGCCGGATCCGCGACGGAGCCGGATGGATATGGCGGTCAGCGTGATCAACCTGGTGATGCCACATTTCGCGCTCATGCACGAGATGACCACCGAGCACGTGCATGAAGAGATTCAACTGCTGGCCAACGACTTCTCCACCATGCTGTTCGAGACGCTCGCCCACGTCCCGCGCTGGCGCGACTACTACCAGGCCCACGATCAGACGCCGCACTACGAATACCTGGCGACCCAACTGAAGGCCATGCAGTTTCTCCGCGGCGGCGAGCGCTGGTTGCTCAAATCGCCCCAGCACCTCGAGCAGGTGCCGGTCCTCGATCGCGTTTTCGGCGACGGCATCGTCGTGTTCACCCACCGCGATCCGGTGCCCGTCGCGCTGTCGATGGTCGCGATGATCACGTACTCCGCGCGCATGCACCGGTCGCCCGTGCCGGTGCGGCAGATCGCCGGGTACTGGATCGACCGCCTCGAGCAGATGCTCAATGCCCTCGTTCGCGACCGGGACACCATCGGCCCGGATCGCTCGATCGACGTTCGCTTCGACGACTTCATGGCCGACGAGCTCGGCGCGGCCGAACGGATCTATGCCCTGGCGGGCGAGCCGTTCACGGAGGCGGCCCGGGGCGCGCTCGCCGACTACCTCGCGGGCCATCGCCGTGGCCGACTCGGCAGTGTCGAAACGTCCTTCGAGATGTTCGGACTGGACGAAGCCGATCTACGGGATCGCTTCGCGCCCTATGTCGAGCGATTCCTGCGCTAGGACTACGTTCTCAACTCATGAGTACTCTGCCCACGCTCGAAGGCGTCGAACACCGGTTTGTCGATGTGGGCGGGGGTGTCACAATCCACGTCGCCGACGCCGGACCGGCCGGAGGGCCGGCGGTGATGCTGGTGCACGGCTTCCCGGAAAACTGGTGGGAGTGGCACGAGCTGATCGGCCCGCTGGCCGCCGACGGCTACCGTGTGCTCTGCCCGGACCTGCGGGGCGCGGGCTGGAGTTCGGCGCCGCGCTCGAGCTACACCAAGGCCGAGATGGCCGACGACCTCGCGGCCGTGCTGGACAGGCTGGGCGTCGCGCAGGTGCGGTTGGCCGCGCACGACTGGGGTGGCCCGGTGGCCTTCATCCTGATGTTGCGTCATCCCGAAAAAGTGACCGGGTTCTTCGGGATGAACACCGTGGCGCCGTGGGTGAAGCGCGACCTCGCGGCGGTCCGCAACATCTGGCGGCTCTGGTACCAGATCCCGGTATCGCTACCGGTCGTCGGTCCCCGCCTGCTTCGCGACCCCAAGGCGCGCTTCGCTCGCGCCCTGGGGAACTGGGTCGGTGGCGGGTTCAACCTGCCCGACGACGCCATCCGGCTCTACATCGACCGGATGCGCGAGCCGGGCCACGCCGAGGCCGGTTCCCGGTGGTACCGGTCCTTCCAGACCAAAGAGATGCTGAGCTGGATGCGCGGCGAGTACGACGACGTGCGGGTCGAGGTGCCGGTGCGCTGGCTGACCGGCACCGAGGACCCGGTGATCACGCCGGACCTGAGCGATTCCTACGCCGACCACATCACCGATTTCGAGGTCGAGCTGGTTCCGGGCGTCGGGCACTGGATCGTGTGGCAGCGACCCGATCTGGTGCTCGACCGGCTGCGGGCGTTCCTGCGCCTCTAACCGGGCTGGACCAGGATCCGAATGGGGTTGCCTTCCTGACGCTCCAGCTTCTCGATGCCGGCGTGGATGTCTTCCAGTGCGATGATCTCACTGATCGAGCGCGAAAGGTCAAGGCGCCCAGCAGAAACCAGCTTCGCCAAGGTTTCGATGTCGACGTTCTGATAGCCGAGGTGGCCCAGCGCCTGCTTGCGGCTCAGCCCGAACATCGCGGTGGGTCCCACCGTCGGTGACTCCGCGCTCATACCCACCCCGACCAACCGCCCACCGGAGGTCAGGGAATCCAGCGCCTGCTCGAAGGTCACCTTCAGGCCGACGGCATCGAACGCTACGTCCAGTTTCCGGCCGCCGGTGACCTCGGCGATCTTGTCCTGTGGCGCCTCGTCGCGGGTGTCGAACGCATAGTCCGCGCCGATCTCGAGCGCCCGGTCCAGCACCGCGGGGTTGATGTCGAGCGCGATCACCGGCACCGCACCCACCAGGCGCGCCAGTTGCACGATATGGGTGCCGACACCGCCGACGCCCCAGACCCCGACCGATTCCCCGACCGCCACCTTGCCGGTGCGCACGACGGCGCCGAACGGAGTGGACACCGCGTCGGCCAGGATCGCGGCCTGCTCCAGCGGCACGTTGTCCGGCACCCGGGTCAGGCCCTGCGCCTGGGCGAGGGTGTATTCGGCCCAGGCGCCGTCGTAGGCGAACGCCATCAGTTGGATGCGCAGGCAATTCGACGCATCGCCGCGCCGGCAGTTCGGGCAACGCTGACAGGGGCGGCCGGCGGCCACCACCACCCGGTCGCCCTCGGCCCAGTCGGTCACGTCGGGGCCGAGCTTGGCGACGGTGCCCGCGGCCTCGTGGCCCTGGGTCACCACCGGTGTCTGGGCCGGGAAGGTGCCGTTGATCAGACTCAGGTCCGAATGGCAGATCCCGCAGAACGCCACCTTGACCAGCACTTCGCCGGGGCCCGGCTCTGGGATCGGAACATCTTCCAGCACAACCTTTTTGGTGTCGGCATAGAAGCGCTCGGCCCGCATGGTCGGTGCCACGGTTATTCGACGCCGATGGTGACTTCGGTGGACTTGATGAACACCGTGGCCGGCTGCCCGACCTGCAGACCGAGATCGGTCACGGCGTCCTTGGTGATCGAGGAGGTGACGGTCTGGTCGCCGCCGTCGAGGCGGATCTTGACGATCGCCATCACGCTGCCGAGATCGATTTCGGTGATGGTCCCCTTGAGCTGGTTTCGCGTAGACAGGCGCATGGCAACCGAGCCTAGGCCCGCGGTCCGAGCAATGCGATGGCAGCGTCCACCGCAGGTTCGACGATGTCGCGGGTGGACCTACCGTCCTCGACCGCCAGCGCGACGAGTTCCCGCAGACCGCCCAACAGGATCACCGCCAACGGGACGCTCAGCGGCGGCAGGTTGACCCGGCGGAACCCCGGGCTGCCGCTCAGGTCGATCAGCAGGCTGGTCAGCAGGTCCAGGCCCTGGCGCTGGACGGGCCGGGCGACATCGCCCAGGTAGGGCAGCTCACGAATCCAGCTCAGGGCGATCGCCGGCCGCGACTCGATACTGCCGACGTAGCCTTCGACCGCTTGGCGGATCTGGACCTGCCAGTCGGCCTCGGGGTCGACCGCGTCGCGGATGTCGGCGGCCATGATGTCGATCTCGAGCCGCAACAACTCCAGGAAGCACTCCTCCTTGCTGGCGAAGCGGTCGTAGAAGGTGCGCTTGGATGTCCGTGCGTGGCGGACGATGTCGGCGACCGTGGTCGCGCGGTATCCGCGCTCGCAGATCGAGGCGTCCAGGCCGTCCAGCAGGCGACGCCGGAACGGATCGGGCTCGGCCAGAACCGTCTCGCCCGCCACTGCCGTCACGACCGGCTCCTTTCGGCCAAATGCTTGTCAGCCCGTGGTACCACAGAGTACCGTACTGGGAAAGCATTGGTACACCGCAGTACCGACCCCCGTGTTGGGGGTCGACGTTGGGAGTTGCACCTCCATGAGCTACGCCATCACCGACGCGCCACCGCTGTCAGCGGTCCACCTGCCCCCCGCAGCGCGGGTGCCGAAGTTGTTGCAGGGCTTGGGTTTCTCGATGTTCCGCCGGCAGATGATGCGGCGGCTGGCCGACCGTTACGGGACCGTCTTCACGGTGCACATCCCGATGTACGGCCGGCTGGTGGTGATCGGTGAGCCGCAACTGGCCAAGCAGGTCTTCACCACCAGCCCGGACGCGCTGGGCAACATTCAGCCAAACCTGAGCCGGATGTTCGGCTCGGGTTCGGTTTTCGGCCTCGAGGGTGACGATCACCGCCGGCGGCGGCGGTTGCTGGCACCGCCGTTCCACGGCAAGAGCATGAAGAACTACGAAGCCATCATCGAGGAAGAAACCCTGCGCGAGACGGCGAATTGGCCGGAGGGACAACTATTTCCGACGCTGCCCTCGATGATGCACATCACCCTCAACGCCATCCTGCGTGCCGTTTTCGGTGCCGATGGCGCCGAACTCGACGAACTGCGCCGCATCATCCCGCCGTGGGTCACGCTGGGCTCGCGCCTGGCCGCCGTCCCGATGCCCAAACGGACGTACGGCCGGTACAGCCCGTGGGGCAGGCTGGCTGAATTCCGGCGGAACTATGACCGGGTCATCGACCGCCTGATCGACCTGGAGCGCTCGGATCCCGACTTCGCCGACCGCAACGACGTGCTGGCCCTGATGCTGCGCAGTCGCTATGAAGACGGTTCGGTCATGTCCCGCAAGGACATTGGCGACGAGTTGCTCGCGCTGCTGGCGGCCGGCCACGAGACCACGGCGTCCACGCTCGCCTGGGCATTCGAACGGATCGCCCGCCACCCGGAGATACTGGCCGGCCTGTTCGACGAGGCCGACAGCGGCGGCAGCGAACTGCGGCAGGCGACCATCCTGGAAGTGCAGCGGGCGCGCACCGTGATCGACTTGGCGGGCCGGCACGTGTACCCCGAGACCTATCAGCTGGGCGAGTGGGTCATTCCGCGCGGCGACTCGATCATCGTCAACATCGGGCAGATCCACGAGAACCCGGAAGTGTTCGCCGATCCTGAGCGCTTCGACCCGCAGCGTTACCTCGGGGGCAAGCCGTCGGCGTTCGCGTGGATCCCGTTCGGCGGCGGCACCCGCCGGTGCGTGGGTGCCGCGTTCGCCAACATGGAGATGGACGTGGTGTTACGTACGGTGTTGCGCGAGTTCACCATTGGGCCGACAACCGCGCCCGGCGAGCGCCGGCACTCCCGCGGTGTCGCCTACACGCCCAAAGACGGCGGGCGCATCGTGGTGCGCCGGCGCTAGCGGTTCGCCTCGGCGCGGCGCGGCAACTTCCAGCCCGGCCGCACGAAGTGGCAGGTGTACCCGTTGGGATAGCGCTGCAGGTAATCCTGATGCTCGGGTTCGGCTTCCCAGAAGTCCCCGGCCGGGCTCACCTCGGTCACTACCTTGCCGGGCCACAGGCCGGAGGCGTCGACGTCGGCGATGGTGTCCAGCGCCACCCGCTTCTGCTCGTCGTCCAGGTAGAAGATGGCCGACCGGTAGCTGGGGCCTCGGTCGTTGCCCTGCCTGTTCTTTGTGCTCGGGTCGTGGATCTGGAAGAAGAACTCCAGGATGGTCCGGTAGTCGGTCACCGACGGGTCGAAGACGATCTCGACGGCCTCGGCGTGGTTGCCGTGATTGCGATAGGTGGCGTTCGGGACCTCGCCGCCGGTGTAGCCCACGCGCGTGGAGATCACCCCGGGTTGCTTGCGAATCAGGTCCTGCACACCCCAGAAGCAGCCACCGGCCAAGATGGCCTTCTGTGTGCTCGTCATTGCTGTCTCCTCACCTGGCCCGGGTTCTGGTGGACTCTGAGCAGCCCCAGGCTACACTCCGCCCGTGAGGTGTAACGGCTCGTGAGCGGCTCGAAGTTCCCACGCGCCGAACTGGCGTCCGCCTTCGGAAAATTCGAGGAAACGGTCGCGCAAGCCGCCGAAACACACGACTGGGACGCCTGGGTGCAGCACTACACACCCGACGTGCTCTACATCGAGCATGCGGCGGGCACCATGCACGGCCGCGAGGAAGTACGGACCTGGATCCAGCGCACGATGACGTCGTTCCCGGGCAGCCACATGGTGGAGTTCCCCTCGCTGTGGTCGGTCATCGACGAACCCACCGGGCGCATCATCATGGAACTGGACAATCCGATGCGCGACCCGGGCGACGGCAGCGTGATCACCGCGACCAACATCTCGATCATCACCTACGCGGGTGACGGGCTGTGGCGCCGGCAGGAAGACATCTACAACCCGCTGCGCTTCGTGCAGGCCGCGCTGAAGTGGTGCCACATCGCGCAGGAACACGGCAATCTGGATGATGACGCCGCGCAATTTCTGAAGCAGTACGGTGGCAATTCGTGAGCGCCACACCGAAACTGGTGATCGGCGCCAACGGCTTCCTGGGATCGCATGTGACCCGCCTGCTCGTCGAGGACGGCAACCAGGTGCGCGTCATGGTGCGCCCGTCGGCGAATACCCGCTCGATCGACGACCTGGACGTCACCCGCTTTCACGGCGATGTTTTCGACACCGACACGGTGCGGGAGGCGATGGCCGGCTGCGACGACGTCTACTACTGCGTCGTGGACACCCGCGCATGGCTGAGCGACCCCACGCCGCTGTTCCGCACCAACGTCGAGGGCCTGCGCAACGTGCTGGACGTGGCTGTTGAAGAACCGGTCGCGGCCGGTCTGCGCCGATTCGTCTTCACCAGCACCTACGCCACGGTGGACCGTCGGCACGGCCACGTGGCCACCGAATCCGACCGAATAGGCCCGGACCGCAAGGTCACTCCCTATGTTCGATCGCGGGTGCGAGCCGAGGATCTGGTGTTGCGCTACGTCGCCGACCATGGCCTGCCCGCCGTCGCGATGTGCGTCTCGACGACCTACGGCGCCGGCGACTGGGGCCGCACTCCACACGGCGCATTCATCGCGGGCGCCGTCTTCGGCAAACTGCCCTTCCTGATGAAGGACATTCAGCTGGAAGTCGTAGGTGTCGACGACGCAGCCCGGGCGATGATCCTGGCCGCCGAGCGGGGCCGCAACGGCGAGAAGTACCTGATCTCCGAACGGATGATCCCCCTGAGCGAGGTGGTCCGCATCGCCGCCGACGAGGCGGGCGTGCCGCCGCCGCAACGGTCGATTCCGGTGCCGGTGCTCTACGCCCTCGGCGCGCTGGGCAGCCTGCGGGCCCGGCTCACCGGCAAGGACGCCGAACTGAGCCTCGACTCGGTGCGGATGATGCGTGCCGAAGCCGATGTCGACCACGGCAAGGCGGTTCGCGAGTTGGGTTGGCAGCCGCGCCCGGTGGAGGAATCGATTCGCGAAGCGGCGCGCTTCTGGGCGGATATGCGCAAGGGCAAGAGCCGCTCGGGCTAGCCGAGTCGAAACACGCCACTTCGTGCGGGATCTGAACCGAACGCCAGCGAATCGCGAGTTCGTCTTGATAAATTGTCCCGTGCCGACGGCGTAGGGGGGACGGAGATTCCAGTCGCAAGCGAGCAAAGCGACAATGCGCGCCGTGCCGACGACGAACGGTGGCAGCTGATCCGAAAAGTCGCCATCGAATTGTTCCGTCGGGAAGGGTTCGCGCGGGCCCGGCTGGAGGACGTCGCCATCGAAGTGGGCATCGACCGTGCCTCGCTGTGCTCCTACGTCCGGTCCAAGGAGGAGTTGTTCGTCGCGTTGATCGAACAACCCGCTTACCAGATGACGCGGCGCTGCCGTGCGGCCCTCGCGTCGAATCTGACGGCCGACGAGAAGCTTCGCTATGCCCTGCGCGCCTTCGTCGAGGGGCTCACCGAGCACCCGGAGCTCTTCTTGCTGTTCAGTGAAAGTCAGCACCTGGCAGCCACCTTCGAGGCACGAGACATCGTCGCCAACGCCGATGCCTATGGCAAGACACTGGCCGCCATCGTCACCGAAGGCATCAGGTCCGGCGTGTTCCGCGCCGATCTGGACCCGCGCCTGGTCATGCTCGGCATCCTGGGCATGCACAACTGGATTCATCGTTGGTACGTCCCGGGCGGGCGCAACACGCTGACCGAAATCGGCGACACCTTCGCGGAGATGATCCTGGCCGGTCTGCGGGCCTAAGTTGGCGCCCGTGGACCGGGTTCACGTCGACCTCAACGGTCTGCCGCAGACCATGCTTGCGACCGTCCTGCTCTCTTCGTCGGCGAGGGACTGACGATGTACCTGACCAAGGACGACGGATTGACGTTGCTGCGTCGCGTCGTCGACCGGTTCGGGTCGGGTGAACTGCAGTTCGACGCGTTCAACACGTTCGGGATCAGGACGCAGGTCATCAATTCCGTCGTCCGCCGTTCCGGCTCGACCCTGCACTGGGGGATCGACACGCCCGCCGACATCCTGGCGGCCGCGCCGGGCTTGCGACTGCTGCTGTGGCAGTCGGTGTTCGACAGCGACACCTTCGCACTGGTGTCGGCCCCGATGCGCCTACTGGGGCGCGCCATGTCCGCGGTACCGGCGCTGCGGAACATGGCGCAGTATCACCGCTACGCGTTCGGGCGGGAATGCTGACCGACGAGAGGTGTTGCAGATAACCATGAGCCATCCCGAAATCAAAGAGCCCAGTGCCGGGCACCCCATCACCATCGAACCCACCCCGAGCCGGGTGCAGGTGCGCATCAACGGCGAACTGATCGCCGACACCACCGCTGCGCTGGCGTTGCGGGAGGCGAGTTTGCCTGTGGTGCAATACATTCCGCTCGTAGATGTGGTGCAGGAGCGGCTGACGCGCACCGACACCAGCAGCTACTGCCCGTTCAAGGGCGAAGCCAGCTACTACAGCGTGACCACCACTGCCGGCGACACGGTCACCGATGCGATCTGGACCTACGAACAGCCCTATCCCGCGGTAGCCGCGATCGCCGGGCACGTCGCCTTCTACCCGAACAAGGCCGAGATCACCGTCGGTTAGGTGCCTCGCACGCGCCTGAAACTCGACTAGGAGAACATCCGCGCGAACGACTGGGTGTCGCTGTATTCCCGCAGCGAGGTGATCATGCCGTCGCGGGTCTCGAAGATGCAGACGAACGGGCTCTCGTACTTGGTGCCGTCGCCGGTGACGCCTTCGGTCTGCCCCTCGATCACCACCGTCTCGCCCTCGTTGACGCAGCGGAGGAGGTCGATGTGGCTGACATCGAAGACCTGCATGCGCCGCTCGTTGGCGCGGCGCATCGTTTCCTTGTCCAGAGTTCTACGAGTGACGATGCTCCAGTAGGTGAAATCGTCGGCCAGCAGCGCGAAGCCTTCTTCCAAGTCTCCGCCCTGGCACAGGTTCTGCAGGAACATCCATGCGAGTTCGGCCTGCGGGTCGTCAAATGGCGTCGTCACGGCGTCATCACAAACGTCATCCTGACTTGCGACATAGTTGAGGGTCAATCGATGACGCCGCGAAACGGACAACCGTTCGGCTATCGGATAGGAGAAGAACCGGGTTGACCATCGCGCGAACCGTCACGTTCCCCGGCGCGGTCAGCTTCGGGCATACGTTGGCGCCGCTGCGGCGAGGACCCCGGGACCCGTGCTTCCGGGCCGCCGGCGACGGCACGATCTGGCGGACCAGCCTGCTCTCCAGCGGCCCGGTCACGGCGCGGATCAGTCGTGCGGGCGTCGCCGAAGTGCACTGCTCGGCATGGGGTGACGGGGCGGCCGAGTTTGTCGAGGCGCTGCCCGCGCTGCTGGGCGCCGACGACGACAATTCGGACTTCGTCCCGCACCATCCGACCGTCGCCGCCGCGCAGCAGCGGGTGCCGCACCTGCGGTTGGGCCGGACGGGCCGGGTGCTGGAAGCGCTGATCCCGGCGATCATCGAGCAGCGGGTGCCCGGTGCGGACGCCTTTCGGTCCTGGCGGGTGCTGGTGACCAAATACGGGACTCCCGCCCCCGGTCCGGCGCCGAACGGCATGCGAGTGCCGCCGTCGGCCGACGCGTGGCGCCACATCCCGTCGTGGGAGTTCCATCTGGCCAATGTCGACCCAGGGCGGGCGCAGACGGTGGTGGGCGCCGCCCGCCGGGCGTCGTCACTGGAACGTCTGGTGTCGGTGCCGTCGGTGCAGGCCCGCGCGGCGCTGATGACGCTGCCCGGGGTCGGCGTGTGGACCGCCGCGGAGACCGCGCAGCGGGCATTCGGTGACGCCGACGCGGTGTCCGTCGGCGACTACCACGTCCCGAAAATGATCGGCTGGACGCTGATCGGCCGGCCCGTCGACGACGCCGGAATGCTCGAGCTGCTCGAGCCGATGCGGCCCCACCGGCACCGCGTGGTCCGGTTGCTCGAAGCCAGTGGACTGGCTTACGAGCCCCGCCGCGGCGCCCGACTGCCGGTGCAGCACATCCGGTTTCTGTAGCGATTAGGGACCGGGCCATCGGGTACCCAAGCGAACAGCAAAAACCGTGCAGGCGAAATCAGGAGAGAAATCCATGGCGCAGTTCACAATTCCGGGCTTGACAGATAAGCAGGGAGTGCGGCTCACCGAGCTGTTGCAGAAGCAACTGAGCACCTACAACGACCTGCATCTGACGCTCAAGCACGTGCACTGGAATGTCGTCGGCCCGAACTTCATCGGTGTGCACGAGATGCTGGACCCACAGGTGAAAACGGTCCGCGAGTACGCCGACGAGGTTGCCGAGCGCATTGCGGCGCTGGGCGGTTCACCGGAGGGCACCCCTGGCGCGATCGTGCGCGACCGCACCTGGGACGACTACTCGATCGGCCGTGACTGCGTGCAGTCCCACCTGGCCGCGTTGGACCTGGTCTACACCGGAGTCATCGAAGATCTCCGCAAGAGCATCGAGGAGACCGAGGAACTCGACCCGGTCACCCAGGACCTGCTGATCGGTCACGCCGGTCAGCTCGAGCAGTACCAGTGGTTCGTTCGCGCCCACCTGGAGAGCGCGGGCGGGAACCTGTCCCACGAGGGCGCATCGAGCGAGAAGGACGCGGCGAGCTCGGCTCGCGATCAGTCCTGATCCGGGGCGGCATTTCGGGCGCGCTCGGCCGCCTCCCGCTCTTGCAGGGCGGTCTGGCGGTCGAGCCGCTGCGCTTCGTACATGGTGACGTTGGTCAGCGACATCAGCAGTGCGGCGACCCCGACCGCCAGGATCGCGCCTGGCACCACTGAGAACGACCCCGTCATCTCGGCGACCATGATCATGACCGCGAGCGGGGCGCGGGCGACGCTGCCGAAACAGGTCATCATGCCGACCACCACGAAGATGCCGGGCTGTTCGGGCACCCCGGGCAGGCCCGTCAGCTCGCCCAGTCGCCACACCGCGGCGCCGACGAACGCGCCGATCACGATCCCGGGCCCGAACAACCCGCCCGATCCGCCGCTGCCGATCGACAGACAGGTGGCCACGATCTTGGCGACGGGCAGCACCGCGATGATCCACAGCGGGATCGACAGCAGCGTGCCGCGGTCGGCGGCAAGTTGCGCCCACCCGTAGCCGCTGCTGAGCACCTGCGGAATCACCAGGCCCAGCAACCCGACCAGTAACCCACCCACCGCCGGCTTCACAATGGGACCGCCCGGCAGGCGGCGCGTCAGAGCGACGGAGGCGTGGAAGGTCCGGGCGTACAAGTAGCCGATAGCCGCCGCGACCACGCCGATCACCACGAACCACAGCAGCGGGCCGGCCCGCTCAAAGCGGTATTCGGCGTCGATGTAGCCGAACAGCGGCTCGAAGCCCAGGAACGAGCCGAGCACCGCGTACGCGGTGCCCGAAGTGATGAAGCCGGGCAGCAGGCTGCGGTAGTCGAAGTCGTCGCGGTAAGTGATCGAGGCCGCCAGCACCGCCCCACCCAGCGGTGCGGCGAAGATCGCACCGATCCCGGCGCCGATACCCAGGGCCACCGCGATGCGCCCGTCCTCGTCGGACAGGTTGAGCCGACGGGTCAGCAACGAGCAGAAGCCGGCCGAGATATGCGCGGTCGGGCCTTCCCGGCCACCCGATCCGCCCGACCCGATGGTGAGCGCACTGGCCACCAGCTTCACCAGCACCGCCCGTCCGCGAATGGCGCGCGGATCGGTGTGCACCGCCTCGATGGCTTCGTCGGTGCCGTGCCCGGTCGCTTCCGGGGCGAGCTTGGCCACGATGAGTGCCGAGAGCAACGCCCCGCCCGTCGTCACCAGCGGAATGGCCCACGCCCGGACGAACCCGGCGGATCCATGGTCGCCGCCCTCGCCCACCGGGGTGGGCACGCGGTAGCCGGCCAGGGAACCGAGCAGAAATTCGCCGGTGTACTTCAGCGCGAGATAGAACAGGACCGCGCCGAGACCGGCGATGACGCCGATGGTTATGCCCAGTCCGAGCCATTTGGGCAGGTAGGGCACGTTGCGAGCGGGCGCCTGATCCGGCTCCGGGTCGTCCACCAGGCCATCGTAGCCAGCCGGGTAGACCAGCCGGGAATAAGTGGACTTTAGTCCGGTTATATCGGACAACCGAACGAGGAGGCGTCAAATGCCAGCTATCACCGCAGACACACTCACCCTGACCCGGATCGGTCCGGCCACTGCGGCCGATGCCGAACGCCCGGTCCGATCGATCACCACCGGCCCCCGCGGTTATGAGGGGCTGGGGTTTCCGGTCGTGCGCGCGTTCGCCGGCGTCAGCTCCGCCGCGCTGGACCCGTTCGTGCACATGGACCAGCTCGGGGAAGTCGACTACGAACCCGGCGAACCACGCGGAACCGACTGGCATCCCCACCGTGGCTTCGAAACCGTGACCTACATGATCGACGGGAAGTTCGCGCACCAGGATTCCTATGGTGGCGGCGGACTGATCGCCGACGGCGCCACGCAATGGATGACCGCAGGATCGGGCATCTTACACATCGAAACTCCGCCCGTCGAGATGGTAAATCGCGGCGGCAAATTTCACGGCATCCAGTTATGGGTGAACCTACCCAAACGGGACAAGTTCGCCGCGCCCCGGTACCAGGCCATCGAGGGCACCGACACCAAGCTGCTCTCCTCCGATGATGGCGGCGCGCTGGTCCGTGTCATCGCCGGCGAGATCGACGGCCACCGTGGGCCGGGCATCACCCACACCCCGATCACGATGGCACACGCGACGATCGAAAGTGGTGCGCGCCTTAACATTCCGTGGAGCCGCGACTTCAACGCCCTGGTGTATGTGCTCTCCGGCGAAGGGTCCGTCGGGCCGGTAGGGCACCCGATCAAGCAGGGCCAGCTGGCCGTGCTGGGACCCGGCGACCGGATCTCCATCGCGGCCGGGCGCTCGGTGCTGGACGTGCTGCTGCTGGGCGGGCGGCCGATTCGGGAGCCGGTCTTCCACTACGGGCCGTTCGTGATGAACACGCGGGCCG
Source organism: Mycobacterium asiaticum (assembly GCF_001668675.1). GTDB lineage: Bacteria > Actinomycetota > Actinomycetes > Mycobacteriales > Mycobacteriaceae > Mycobacterium > Mycobacterium asiaticum_D. Next base: position 64,607 of record NZ_LZKQ01000330.1, read on the forward strand.
AGGTGATTCGGGCGCTGGAAGACTACGAAGCCGGCAAGTTTGGCGCCATCCCGGCGAACGCGGTGATGCCGCAGCGTGGCGGTGGCACACTCTAGTAATGCCGCAAGTGGCAAGTCGCGGACCGGGACGTCCCCCGGCCGCCAAGGCCGATGAGACGCGTAAGCGGATTGTGCGTGCCGCGCGTCAGGTGTTCAGCGAGCGCGGCTACGACGGCGCGACGTTCCAGGCCATCGCCATGCGCGCCGACCTGACCCGGCCGGCGATCAATCACTACTTCGCCAGCAAGCGGGTCTTGTACGCCGAAGTCGCCGATCGCACCAACGACCTGGTCCTCCGCGCCGGCATGGCGCGTGCCCGCAACGAAACCACTCTGATTGCCCGGATCACCGCCTACATCACCGTGGCGATGGAGGTGGATTCCCAGAACCCTTGCACCGCAGCATTTTTGGCTACCGCCGTATTGGACTCGCAGCGGCATCCGGAACTGCGCAACGACGAGAACGACGCGGTGCGGATGACCCGGGAATTTCTCGTCTGGGCGGTGAACGACGCGGTCAAAAGCGGTGAACTCGCCCCGCACGTCGAGGTTGAAGCGCTGGCCGAGGTGTTGTTGCTGATGCTGTGCGGTGTCGGGTTCTACGCGGGGTTCGTCGGCAGCTACCAACAGGTGCAGAGCATCCTCGACACGCTGCGGCAGTTGATCGCCGGCAGTCTGTGGACGCCGTAGTGAACTGGCGCACAAACCGTATAGGTTGCCTAACTTATTAGGTACCATGGGCGGGTCATGACTGATCTCGACTCGCCCTCGCTGCGCACTGCCGGCGACAGTTGGGAAATCACCGAAAGCGTCGGCGCCACCGCTTTGGCGGTTGCGGCATCGCGCGCGGTCGA
>NZ_LZKQ01000331.1 GCF_001668675.1 Mycobacterium asiaticum
GGTCGACGCCGGTGTAGCCGAACACCCGCGCGGCGTTCCTCCACGTGATGGCTTCCACCTCGTCCGGGGTACACCCGTCGAGTTGGGCCGCCAGCTGCTCGGGCGCATCGGGCCAGCTGCTGTCGGAGTGCGGGTAATCCATTTCCCAACAGATGGTCTCCACACCGATGCGCTCTCGCATCTCGATGCCGACGCGGTCGCGGATGAAGCAGGACATGAAGTTGCGGCGGTAGACATCGGTTGGACTCAGGCCCTCACCGAGGTCGTCGCCGGTCCACGCGCGCTGGCGTGAGTAGATGTCCTCGAATCGTTCGAGCAGGAACGGAATCCAGCCGATACCGCCTTCGGACAGGGAAAACTTGATGGTGGGAAATTTGCGCAGGATCGGCGAGAACAAGAGATCGGCAGTGAACCGCTGGGTGTCCAGCGGCAACATCGAATTGTAGGCGAGGTAGGTCGTCTGGTCCGACGGCACCGGTAGGCCACCGCCGGTGCCGATGTGGATGTTGACCACCGTGTTCTCGGCACAGATTGCCTCCCACAACGGATCCCACTGCGGGTCCTGCCAGGGCGGTTGACCGTAGTTGCCGATGTGCTGTGGTGCGGTGACAGCACGGCAGCCCAGCCCGGCCAACCGATGCACTTCGGCAGCAGCCAGTTTCGGGTCCCAGAGCGGCAGAATGCCCATCGGAATGAACCGGTCGGGATGGCGGCCGCACCAGTCCTCGACGTGCCAATCGTTGTAGGCGCGCACCATCGCCTCCGACACCTCCCGGTCGCCCCGGTAGGTGAACAGCGCTCCCGAAATGGTTGGGAAGGAGGGAAAGCACAGCGAAGCAAGCACGCCCGATGCGTTCATGTCGTCGACGCGGGCGTCCACGTCATAGCATCCGGTGCGCATGTCGGCAAAGCTCGACGGCTCGAATCCCCACTCGTCGTTCGGCCGGCCGGCGACCGCATTGAGCCCGATGTTGGGCAACTGCAGGCCGTCGTACACCCAGAAGCAGACGCCGTTGGCATCCTCGACGATGCGCGGCGCATCTTCGGCGAACTTGCTCGGCACCCGGCCGACGAACATGTCTGGGGGCTCGACGGTGTGATCGTCGACGCTGATCAGCACGAGATCCAGGGGATCAATCACAACTTACATATTAGGCTACTTAACAGATTGTGTCTAAGTGTTCTATCGCCGTGTGGGATAGCTCTTGGCATAGTCGTCTATCCAGTCGGCCATCATGCCGTAGACGGCCTCGATCGCCTCCCGCGCGGCACTGTCGTCCCCGTCCGGCTCGTAGTCGATTTCCCAGGCGACGGTCGATCCATTCGGCACACCGCCGGCCGGTTCCGACACTGTCGCGACTGCAACGAATCTTTGCACGGGTAGCGGATTATCGGTGATCTCATAGGACAACGTCTGCGACTCGGGTTCTATCCAGAGCAGCGTCTCCACGACCGGCGTCCCGCCGCTCCCGCCGATACGCCGACACATGCCCGGGCCGTCACCGTCGACCTCAACCTCACCCACTCCGGGGATCCAATCGACCCTGCCGAAGTCAGCCAGGATCGCCCAGACGGTGCCAGCCGGAGCCTCGAGCCGCTTACGGACGCTCAACGTTGGCATTTGCCGACCGTACCAGTGTGACAGTTAGTCGACTAGTGTCTTTGTGTACTGTCTTGCCGAAGGAGTGCACCATGAGCACCGAGGCCCCCGCCGGAGCCGAGTTCGAGGTCGATCCCGACTGGGTGCGCTATGAGGTCGTCGAACCACACATCGCGCAGATCGTGATCAACCGGCCGGACCGGCGCAATGCGATCCTCTCCCCCGACATGCATGGGTTGTTCAGAGACCGCCTGAACCTCGCCGAAGAGGATGACGACATCAAAGTGGTGGTCCTGGTCGCTGAGGGTAAGGACTTTTGCAGCGGCGATGATGTGCGCCGGCTGCCGGTGGAGAAAGCCGGTCTGCAGAAAGGGAAACGGCTGCCGCAGACCGCTCGACTCGGCAATGCACGACGTTTGCACCGGCATCTGACGAATTGGCTGGAGTTCCCCAAGACGGTGATAGCAGCCTGCCAGGGCGCAACGTTGGGCGCGGGCATGAACCTGGCGCTGGCCGCGGATATCCTGGTGGTCGCCGAGGACATGTACCTGGCTCGCCCGCAGGCACGGATCGGTTTTGCCGGCTTCTCGACTGCCATGCCGTTGGCGCTGCTCAAACTCGGTCCCAACCGCGGCTACGAGGCGATGATCACGGGCCGCAAAGTGCCCGCATCCGAGCTGCGCGATGCGGGGGTCGCCGCGTCAGTGGTACCCGTTGATTCTTTGCGCGACGAGGCCATGCGCTACGCCCGCGCCATCGCCCACCACTCGGCCGACGGGCTGATGGTAGGCAAGCACGCCCTGATCGCGTTCTGGCACGCGGTCGGTATGGCGCAGTTCGGCGACTGGATTCCGATGGGGCACACGGTATTCAGCAACTTGTCCTGGCGGGACGACGAGTTCAACTTCATGAAAGAGCGCGGCGAACGCGGCGCACGGGAGGCCATGGCCGAGCTGGAGCGCCGCTTCCAACAGTGGGGATTCGACTAGCAGGCGCAATACACATCAATACACTTTGTGTACTTCTGTTCTGTATGCTGGGAGCGGATCCCCCGCCTTCGAGGAGCTGGATGACAAATGGGTGTGCTTGACGGACGTACCGCGCTGGTGACAGGTGCCGGACGCGGTATCGGCGCAGCGATAGCCGAGGGACTCGCGGCCGAGGGCGCGACGGTCCTGGTGTCCGACGCCGGGGTGAGCGTCGATGGCACCGGCCACGACTCCGGCCCTGCGGAAAGCGTCGTGGCCGCCATCACGGCCGGCGGTGGAAAGGCTTTCACCGACGCCACCGACATCACCGACTTCGCCGCCTGCAGAGACCTCATCGACCGAGCCGCCGAAACCCTCGGCGGCTTGGATGTCGTAGTCAACGCCGCAGGCATCCTGCGCGACGGCATGGTGTTCAAGATGAGCGAGGCTGACTGGGACGCCGTGATTTCGGTGCATCTCAAGGGCACCTTCAACATCACCCGCCACGCCGCAGCATGGTGGCGCGAGAATCGGGGCGGCCAGTACCGCCTGATCAACTTCTCCTCGATGTCGGGCTTGCAGGGCGCGCCGAGTCAACCCAACTATGCGGCAGCCAAGATGGGCATCGTCGGGCTCACCTTCTCCTGCGCCAACGCACTACGCAATTACGGGGTCCGCTCCAATGCCATCGCACCAATCGCCGGAACCCGCATGACTCAAGGCATCAAAGGTGGCGGAAGTATGGACTACTCGGACAGCAATGTGCGACTGTCCCCGAAGAACTGTGTGCCGCCGGTGGTGTACCTGGCCAGCACGGCCTCCGACTGGCTGAACAGGCGCGTCATCTTCGCCGGCAATGGCCGGATCAGCCTGATGTCGAATCCCGTCGTCGAACGCGAAATCGTCTCGGCCACTGGCGTTTGGGACATCCCGACCGCCTTCGCCGAAATCGAGACGTCGTTCAAAGAAGCCGTCTTGTATCCCAATATCTTCGACAAACCGCCCGCCGGCTGAACGGAGGTGGAGGGTGGCCATGTCCGAGTCAGTTGCCGAGCAGGTTCCCGCACGCTTCGCCTGCGGAGAGACCTTCGTGCCCAAGAGCCGCTACATCGATCCGGAATTCCTGCAATTGGAGTTGGATCGACTGTTCACCCAGGTGTGGCAGCCCGCCTGCCGGGAAGAAGAGATCCCTTCTGCGGGTAACTTTTACGAATACACCGTGGGTCGGCAATCCATCGTGGTGGTGCGCCAGAAGGACGGCACCATCAAGGCTTTTCACAATGCCTGCGCTCACCGGGGGATGAAGCTGGTCCGCGGCGTTGGCCCCCTGCCGGACAACGAGTTTCGGTGCGAGTTCCACGGCTGGCGGTACGGGCTGGACGGGCGGTCGTCGTTCGTGCCGTGCCGCGAGGAGTTTGCGCCGCGTCCGCGCGCCGATTGGGGACTTCGATCTGTTTCCGTAGGCACCTGGGGGGGTTGGGTATTTATCAGCATGGCGTCCGATCCGCCGGACCTGCTGGAATGGCTTGATCCGCTACCCACAGCACTGGCGCCTTTTCGGCTGCAGGATATGCGCTTTCGCTGGCGCAAGCGCACGTATCTGCCGGCGAACTGGAAGACGGTGATCGATGCGTTCATCGAGGGATACCACACACCGGGCACACACCCGCAGACCATGCGATCGGCCGAAGGGCCACGGCCGTCGGCGACGCCGGCCACACCACAGGAGTACGTCTACGCTCCCTACACCCCAACCATCACGTACACCAACCACTCGCGCTTCGTGTACACCCAGCGGCCCGAGCACGCCGACCGGGACAAGGGCCGGCAGGAATTGGCCGCCCGGCCCGAGATATTCGCCAACTCGATGCAGTATCAGTACCTGGAGGTCGGGTCGTTGGTCACCGAACGTGACTATCGGGCCGCTCAGAAGTTGGCCACCCTCGAACCCAGCGAAGTTCCACCGTTCCTGCGCTATCACCAGATGTGCGAGGAGCTAGCTATTGCCGAGGGTGTCGACTTCCCCAAGATGTCGATGGAGCAGTACTTCGGCGGCAACGGTGACTGGCATGTGTTTCCCACGATGGTGATCCTGGTCGAGAAATCGTGCCTGCTTGGATACCGGATGCTGCCCGACGCCGAGGATCCGAATCGGTGCACGTTCGAGATGTTTTCACTGGAGCATTTCCCCGCCGGGCAGGTACCCGAGACGTCGTGGCAGGTCTTCGAGCGCTGGCAGGATCACGACGGCTGGGGTGAGCTGCCGACACAGGATCTGCAGAACATCGGCGCGATCCACGCGGGCATGCATTCGGCGGGCTTCGAGAGGCTCTGGCTCAACACGGTCCAGGAAATGTCGATTCGCAACGAACACGCGATCGCCGACAGGTTCCTGTTCGGAGCCGGATAGTTCGACGGATCTCGCGCCTCAAAACGTCCGGTTCGCACGGTCTCGACTCGCGAGTCGCGCAGCCGGTGCCGCGGCACATTGCTTATCCTCTGCCCATGCCCACCGCTTTCCCACCCGCGGATGTCGTCGTGATCCATACCGACGGAGGGTGCAGACCCAACCCCGGGCCCGGTGGCTGGGGGGCCGTGCTGCGCCAACGTCAGCATGTCCGCGAGATGTGCGGCGGTGAGTCCGGCCAGACCAGCAACAACCGAATGGAGCTGATGGCGCCGATCATGGCGCTGGAGGCTCTGACCCGCGCGGTGGAAGTGCACTTATTCACCGACAGCACGTACGTCCGCAACGGCATCACCAAGTGGGTTCTCGGCTGGGAGCGCAACGGCTGGATGACGGCCGCGAAGCTGCCGGTGAAGAACGTCGACCTTTGGCAACGACTCCAAGCGGCCTGTGCGCGCCATCGCGTCGAGTGGTTCTGGGTGAAGGGGCACGCCGGAGTGGCCGACAACGAGCTCGCCGACCAGCTGGCACTGAGGGGAATGCGCGAAGCGGTCGCGCTCGCCACGGCCACATCGCGCACCCGCACTCCAACGGGCTGCTCATCGTAACCGAACCCTCTGTGGCAATCCCATCGTCGTGATGCTGCCCACTTCGGTTGGGCTACAACCAACTGACCCGCCATGGCCGGCGGATGTCCACGCAGCGGGCGCGGTCGTCATACCAGCGGCGCGTAAGACATCGGTGCGGGTACTGCGCGTCAGTTGGCCGCCAGGGGCGCCCACGCAAGTGGCGGAGCCAAGCGGCTCGACGTCACAGGGTCCGTAGGTTGATCGTTTTTCGACCTGCGACTTGCCGACTCCCTGGGCGGGTACCCGCGCCTGCCTTCAGCAATTCGGCTTCCGGGACGCCGGCGCGCAGGCGCTCAAGCAGATAGCCGGGGTCAAAAATGATGCCAAAGGGGTTGTCGGCGAACTGCTCTGTGCTGAAGTAGTCGGTGGTGTCCTGGGCGCTCGAGAAGTTTTCTACCTGGAACTCCAACCGGATCCCGTCGGGATCCTCGTAGTACAGCGATGTCGTGGGACCGTGGTTGATCGCCCAGACGGGCGTGATCCCCACCACCTTCAACTGTTCCCATTTGTTCAACAGTTCGGCCAGGGAGCCGAAGGTGAACGCGAGGTGGTCGAGGCCGTACAGCTTCCGCCGCCATCTGGCGAGGGGAAATAGCAGCCGCAGAACGCGTGGCATCTTGACCAGAGCGAGTCGATGGCTCTCTTCATCCCAGGTCAGGAAGGCGATGTGGGCGTCTTCGTGGACGACGCGCGCACCGAAGACATGCGAGTACCACTCCTTCATCTCACCGGCCCGAGCTGTCTTGACGACCCAATGAGCCAGATAGGCAGGCGCTTTGGTTCGCGCATCGCTATCGAGATTTGACATCGACTGATCCCTCCACGGCTCGAGTAGCTACGCAGCGCCCCCTGTTATGGAATCAACGTTACAAAAATGTTCTTGTAGTGTCAACTACAATTTCTATCCATAGCATTGAGCATCGCGACCAATGCCGTGGGCAAGTGGCGAAGGAGTTGCGAAAGGGTAACTCGTCGGTCGCCCTGAGTTGCGATGAAGGCGCCATCGACGACCGCCAGTGCGAACTGGGCAAGGCGCTTGGCGACCGTACTGCGGGGCGAGATGTCGAAGGCGATCGCCACCTGGTTGCGCAGCCGGCTCAGCACCTCGTCTCGCATCCGCCGCACCACCGTTTGCACCTCGCGAGCCGTGTCAGGCGGCGGCTGGACTTCCATGACGAGTACGAAACGCAAGAAGTCAGAATTCTTTTCGAGCGCCATAATTGCGACGTCCAGCACCATTTTCAGATGCTCCTCCGGGGTGCCAACGCGCTCAGCCACCTCGGGCAGACTGGCGTACAAGCGCTCGGCGCCTCGCTCGGCCACCGCGAGCAACACGCCCTCCTTCGATCCGAAGTAGTGGTAGATCGAGCTCATCGGGATGCCCGCCTCCTCCACGATGCTGGCGAGGCTGGCCGTCGCATAGCCCTGGGCCGCGATCACCCGCTCTGCGGCGTCGAGCACGATCTGGCGCGAGCGCGCCCCGCGCTTGTTCGGGGTGACAGCGTTGCTTGTCATGTCAGAAGTCTAGCCCCAACTTTGGAATTGACATTCCATAACTGTTTTTTGTAGTGTTCGCTACATAAATTATGGTCGCAGCACAGTCTGCCCTCGAAGAACGGACGCCCCATGCGGATTTGCAGGTACACATCATCCGGACGCGAGGCGATCGGGGTGGTCATAGACGACCGGGTCGTGCACATCGACGGAGCCACCGCGATCGTCCCGATTCTCGAGGCGGGCCCCGAGCGGTGGCGGGTGCTGCAGCAGCAGTACGAAGATCGCGAGGGTACGCCGCTGGCTGATGTCGAGCTCCTCGCGCCGATCCCCCGGCCACCCAAATTCCTCGCAATCGGTTTCAATTCGAAAGACCACGTCGATGAAGCACTCAATGCTCCCGCGACGCCGGAAATGATGGAATTGCGGTGCTCCTACGAGCACCTCCAAAAAGCCTTCCCCGCACCGCGATTCCCCGCGGTGTTCAACAAACAGACCAACTCCGTCGCCGGGCCCCGCGGGCCCATCTGGATTCCACGTGATTCGGAGAAGGTCGACTATGAAGGGGAGGCCGCACTGGTCATCGGCCGGCGCATACGTCGCGCCGACGAGGGAGAAGCGGCCGCCGCGATAGCGGGCTGGACAGTCACCAACGACGTCACCGTGCGGGACTGGCAGTGGAACACCCCCCAGACCTGGCTGGGGAAGAGTTTCGATACCCACGGCCCGACCGGCCCATGGATCGTCACGGTCGACGACTTCGACCTAGAGGAGGCGGTAATTCGCACCTGGGTCAATGACGAGCTGCGCCAGGATGGACGTCTCGCAGAGCAAACCCTGTCTCCCGCACAGATCGTGGCCGCAGTGTCGCAGGTCTGCACGCTCGAGCCCGGGGACCTCATCGCCACCGGCACTCCGGCGGGCATCGGGGCACCATTCGGCCGCTACCTTGTCCCCGGCGATCGGGTTCGAGTGTCAGTTTCTGGGATCGGTGAGATCGAGAACACCGTCATCGCGGAGCCGAAACAGACCTGAACTTGGGATCGGTAGCGCTACCGCACCGGTGTAATCGCGGAAACGACGCCGCGGCGAGCAGCGGCGCACAGACGAGGGGTATGAGAATGCACACCACACGGATGCTGGCCGTAGCGCTGACGTCTGTCGGTATCACGGCGGCAGGCCTGGGCTTGGGAACGGGCACCGCGCTGGCCGCCCCATCGGTGCCTCATCAATGGTGCCCAGGGGACTCCATGTATCCGCCGGCCGGGCCTGGCGCCGTCTACGTGTGGGACATGAATGTGTGCCACACCTGGCAGTACGTGCGCATGGGGATGGGCAATGTGGCCAGCAGAAACCTCGACGGCAGCATCGACAATGGCGCCAGCAATGTCTTCGATGGGCCGAACCCGCCGCCAGGGTCCGCATTCGAGTGCGGTACGGGTCTGTTCGGGGAACCCATTCGTTGTTAGCAGACCGGCCGCCGTTGCTTGGGACTCGGCCCGGTCAACCACACAGACCGATTTGATATCAGCCACGACACACCACTTCTGTTAACTGAAATCACATAGTTAACATCGCGCGATGCAGGAGTTGTCGTGTGAATCGTGCTGCCGGCGATCACGCCCGATCACCCGGCGTGACGTATTCCGGTATGCGGCGGCTATTTCTGCGCTGCCGGGGTTGTACGCAGCCACTTGCGGCGCCGCCGTCCCTGCGTCGGCTGCCGCCGCACCCAAGCTGATCGACTTCGCGGCGCGTCAAATCCCGGCGGAGCACATTCGGGCCGCCGGTTACCACGGTGTCATCAACTACGTCTCGCTGTCGCGGCCCGGTTCGTCGTTCGGCGCCAAGCCGATCACTCGGCCCTACGCCGAGCAACTGACCGCCGCTGGGCTGATGATCGTCAGCAACTACCAATACGGCAAGCCGGGTGGCAGTGCACCATCGGACTTCAAACGCGGGTTCGACGGCGGCGTCGCCGATGCTCGCACCGCCTGGAAGTTGCACACCGCCGCGGGCGGCGGTCAGAGTGCCCCGATCTTCTTCACCATCGACGAGGACATCAACCACGACACCTGGAAAAACGTGGCGCTGAAGTGGTTTCGCGGAATCAACTCGGTACTAGGGGTCCAGCGCACCGGCGTCTACGGCGGCATCGATGTGTGCAAGTGGGCGGCCGACGACGGCGTCATCGGGAACTCACGCACCCCTGGCCGTCGGTGGGCCTGGCAGACCAAGGCCTGGTCCGAGGGACAGATCTACCCGGGCGCGGTGCTCTACCAACGGGTGGTGAGTACGGCGTCGAATCCAGGGCCGAAAGTTGGCGGAGAGGAAGTCGACGTCAACGACGTCCTTGCCGCGGATTGCGGGCAGTGGAATCTGCATCCTTGAGTCCAGCATCGAAGTCCAGCCATGGCTGGCGGCGGGTGATACCTGTTCTCTGTGACATTACGGCAGCGCGGCACTGAGGTAGCTGGTCAGCTGCGATACTGCTCTTCGTTGCGGCGGATCCGGTTCCAGCCGAGTGCCCAGATCCGCTCGAACTCTGCGGTCATGAAACACTCTTCGAAAGCCGTTGCCAGCGACCAGAATCCGTGCGCGGTGATGTACTCGAACCCCTCTACAACGGTGCCGCGGCCGGACTCGATCAGCTGCACCTCGCCCACACCGCGCCAGAACCCGCCGAAGACCCAGCGCACCAGCCGATCGGGCTGTGCCGCCACGTTTCGGGCCACGAGCGGAAACGGGAAACGTTTCAACGGAACGGCGTACCAACCATCGCCTTTGGTCTTGGTATCACCGGCCGCGCCATAAAGAGTGGCCCAGTCCGCCGGGGTAGCGAAGTACGGGAAAATTCGGTGCGCGGGAAGGTCAAACTCCTCGCGGAATTGCAGGTACACCGCGAGCCTCTCTCTAGTTTCGGCACCACTATTCGGGCAGTCGAGTCGGATGACCACGGCTGTGGACCATTGAACTCCTGCCGCCTCGGTCAAGAGACCCTGATATCGCGGACAGCATCCACTTCCAACAGGAATACAAAACCCCGACCAAAGGCCGGGGAATCAGTGGTCAAATCCAAGTTTCATCACGCCGGCGCAGGCCGAGATGCCGGGTGCGCGACCTGTCGTTCTATGACGAGCGGGCGAGGAGCTCCCCCCGACTGTGCGCAGAAATCACTCGAGCAATTCGCTCAAGGGTGTGACGTGTCCGATTCGTCCTCCGGTCAGCATCGGTTCGATGAGCAAGAGCTGACGCATCACCCGGCGATGGAGAAGCACGATCAGTGCGGGATCCTGCTCAGGCGCTGCCGCCAGCACGGCACGCTCCAAGGCCTGATCGCCGGCCGCCCGGTCGGCGGGCCGTTCCCCGAGTAATTCCTCGAGGTCATCGAGATCCGCGGCGTCGATGGCGTGGCCGTATGTGGCGACCCGGTGGGCCAATTGGGCGACGGTCGAGGCGCACCGGCGCTGGTGTTCGGCGATGCCCGGCAGCACATCCAGCGACTCGATCATGCCGGGCAGCCCGGCGATTGCCCCGGGATAGGAAGTCGGCATGGGGTCAGGAAGCGACACCGTCGACAGGGGGACGCCGGCCTGCTGCGCGATGGATTCGATCGTGTGCAGTGACAGAAGATGAAACCACTCGATGTACTGAACGATGTCGGTCAAGGGCAGGTCCAAGTGCAGGACTATCGCCACTCCCAGCGGGGTGCACAGCGCGAACTTGGCGGTGTGGAATTCGATCGCCGCACGGTCCAGGGGTACGCCTGAGCATTGCTCATAGCGGCGCAACAGGCGACCCAGGTCACCCATCGGTTCGGTCACGTTGCGCAATCGAAGGCCCGCGAGGTCATGGAAGACGTCACCTATATGGGCGAGCTCGACGTCGATCAACCCGGTGATCCGGCCGTCGGCGTACATGAATTGGGCGGTGTCGCCCAGCACGAAACGCGGGGTGGTGCGATGCGACGGCACGTGGCGCCTCAGCCAGCCGATGGCGAACTCAAGCAACGGCTCCGGGCGCTGCTTGAAGTCTCGATAGCGCGTCACGAATGTCTCGAGGTAGTCGAGTGCGACGGCTTCGGGGTCGGTTGGTATGGGCAGGCCTGCGGCGGCAAAGGCAGTCGGATCGATGCGGTGGGCGCTGACCAGCGCATCGATGTAATCGTCCATCACCGCGTCGATCTGCTGGGGTTCGATGTCGCTGCATGGACTGGCAGCGCCGGGCAGCCAGTCCATCACGACCGCTGACGCTTCGGGGATCTCCCCGTAGATGTGCGGAACCGCGATGCCGTGCGCTTTCATCACGCGCAGCACGGCCGCCTCGGCTGAGACTGTCGCAAACCCGAAGCCTTCGCGATCGCCCCGGACATAGAGGCGTATTTCTTGATCGTCATGTGCCGCGGTCACGAACCACGCTGGCCGCCAACGTTGCTGGCGCTCGATGGTGCGGACGGGACCGATGTTTCCCGTGATCCAGGCTTCGATCACAGAGTCTTCGACTGGGCCGGACACTGGGCAATGATACATATGCCGTATATCTGTATTGCGAATCGACGGCGATCAGACGCGGGGTGCCCGATTGGCTCCCGCGGGAAGTCAACGAGGGATGAGCCCGAGCCAAGCGATGCCTTGACGAGGGTTACAAATGGTTGACACGGGATTCTTGAGGCCTGCTTAGGTCTCTGACCTGCGAAAATGAAGTGGAGCTAAGGGGACTCGAACCCCTGACCCCCACACTGCGAGTGTGATCGGACATGTTCGCTGATATCCGCGGAATGCACGTTATTACAGCTAGATAGCTCTTCATGCGATCAGCGAACATTGCCGGATATAGGCGAATTCGTGCCTGGTTTGGGTACCGGTTTGGGTACGAAACATGGTTGCTACCGACCCCCCAACACGGCCAGCACACCGCAGCGCCCCTCGGCGCCCGGTGCGCCTGCAACTCGGAAAGCCCACGACCGAGCGCGCCGGCCTGTCGGTACTCGCGGTTATCGTGGCCCCCGGCCATCGGACGGGAGAGGACGGGCCGATGGGGAAGCGCCGAATGACGCGACTACTGGTCGGGCCGGAACTAGTCGTTACGCCCACACACCCGTCAATTCAAGGTCCACTCAGACTCGATCAGGGCAGTCCGTATCCAGTGCTGTGTTCGCCTCGGCGGGGTCTTGCGGCGAGATCCCTTCGCTAGAACTGCGGCCCATCAATACGGACGTATCCGGACACATTGTATGATCAGCGTAGGCGGCATATTGCCCTAACCCGATAAATATCGGCAGTCATTGACCGTTGGGGGGTAATGGTCATACGCTTTTAGAAAGTATGTCGGGGACGCCCGCAACGAGGGCCTAGTGGAAGTTGAGACATCGCGATGAACGTGAACACTGCCGCGCCCAGCGTCTTCGAAGCTGGCCTCCCCACGTTCAGCTACGACTTCACCGCCACACCGCAGGACATCCTCGAAGACGTGCGAACTGCGCAATCGCGTGCGCCCATCGCCATTGGCCCTCTCGGTCCGGAAATACTGTCCTACGGTCTGGCGCGGGATATGCTGCGCGACAGCAGATTCAGGCTGCCACCCGGCTTGTCCCTGGCAGCACAGGGCGTCACCTCAGGCCCGCTGTACGACAAGCTGATGAGCAGCCTTCTGGGTCTCGATGGCCCGCCACATACTCGCTTACGCAAACTGGTGTCCAGGGCGTTCACTCCGCGCGCGACGTCACCTCTACAGGACACGATTCATGAGGTGGTGAACGCGCTGATCGATCAAGTAGTAGAGGTCGGTCGTTGCGACGTCGTGAACGATATCGCGCGGCCCTATCCCACCCCGATCATGTGTGCGCTGATCGGTGCGCCTCGGGAAGACTGGCATCTTTTCGCACAGTGGACCGACGAAATCTTCAAGGCTTTCAACATTCAGCCCGACGCCAACTTCGATGAAGCCGCGATCATGCGCTCGTGGAGCGAACTGGACGCCTACGTCGATGACATGGTCGCCGCACGCCGCAGCCACCTGACTGATGATTTGCTGTCTGAGCTTATCCGCGCCGAAAACGAGGGCGACCGGCTCAATCTCGATGAACTGCGCATGTTGGTGGCTGGCTTCCTGATGGCGGGGACGGACACCACCCGACACCAACTGGCCGCTTCGGTGCAGGTGCTGTGCGAGCATCCGGATCAATGGGCGAAGCTGGGCAACCAGCCAGAGCTTGCGATGCAGGCGGTCGAGGAGACCATGCGGCACTCGCCGGCGGTCTGTGTCGCGGTGCGAGCCGCTACCGAGGATGCCGAATTTGGTGGGTACACGTTCCCGGCAGGGACCTTCGTTGTCGTGAATACCTTTGCAGCCAACCGTGATCCAGCGATTTATGAGAATGCAGATCGGTTCGACATCGCGCGTAAGGACGTGCCTGCGATTCTGACTTTCGGTGGTGGCGCGCACTACTGCCTAGGGGCGAACCTCGCACGCCGGGAATTGGCGGAAGCACTCACAATCCTCACCCGACGTCTCACTGCACCCCACCGCATCGCTCCTGCGCCGTGGAAATCCCTGCTCGGTATGACCGGGCCGAAGACACTTGAGATTGAGTTCGACAGCGAAATGCTTGTGGCAGCGGATGCGTAGTCGCGGCTGGGCGGGTGTCACACCCGCCTCGGACGAGGAGGCAATCGCCCGCATTCTGGATGCGGTAGACGACGTGATCGCTGAACGAGGATCGGCGCTACGGCTTGCCGACGTCGCCCGAAGGCTCGGAGTCACTCGTCAGACGGTATACCGGTACTTTCCCAACGCCGACGCGCTGCTCATCGCCAGCGCGATGCGTGCGGTCAACGGTTTCATCGACCAAGTTGTGGACCACGTCAGCGGCCTCAATGACCCGGTCACTGCGATCGTCGAAATAATTTCCTTCGCAGTCGAGAACCTCACCGGCGATCCACAGTTGGAGAGCTTGCTTACCCAGACCCCTGAGGGCGAAGCTGCCATCTCGCTCACCTCCGACACAGCGATCATTTTCTGCTTGTCGGCCTTCCACCGCCTCGATGTCGATTGGAAGCTTCACGGCTTCGACACCACCGCGCTCAATGAGCTTGCCGAAATGACCTTGCGCACAGTGCATTCTCTCCTGACCGATCCCGGGCAGCGGCAGCGCGACGGAATCGCACTACGCCGCTTTGTTGCGCGATGGCTCGGTCCAGCGATCCTCTATCCACGCATGACGTCGTTGCCGGTCCACGAACGGCACGCATCATCGGACGAGCACATCGAGCCGGACAGGTGCGCTGAATCGTGAACTTCGGACGAGAGGCCGCCGACGGTGCGACTACCTGACGGACAGGCTTGCAATTACCCTGCAAGGGCGAGCGATTATCGTTCGTCAAGGGCATCGAGCGTGTCGGGGAAGGTTGCGTTCGTTACCGGCGGGGCGTCCGGCATTGGCGCCGCGTTGGCGACCAAGTTGGTCGATGGGGGCGCCGAGGTCTGGATCGCCGATCGTCAGGTCGACTCGGCGCAGGACCTGGCGCAACGCCTCAACAGGGGTGGCACAAAGGCGCACGCGATTGAGCTGGATGTGCGCAGCTACCCATCGTTCGAGCGTGCCGTCGCCGAGGCGGTAGGGCAGTCCGGGCGGATCGACTACCTGTTTAACAACGCAGGCATTTTGGTCGACCGTGAGGTCGACTCGTACACGCTCGATGACTGGAACGACGTGTTCGATGTGAACTTGCGCGGTGTGGTGCACGGCATCCAGGCGGTCTATCCGATCATGATCGGGCAGCACTCCGGCCACATCGTGAACACAGCCTCGATCGCCGGTCTCGCCACCGGCGCAGCGCCGGCCAGCTACACCGCCACCAAGCACGCCGTTGTCGGGATCTCCAAGTCGTTGCGCATCGAGGCCGAGCGCCACGGCGTGCAGGTTTCGGTGCTTTGTCCTGGCATGGTCTCGACTCCGATGGTGCTAACGGAGAGACATCGGGGGATGGCACCAGGACCAATAGAACGCTTTCTAGAAACTTCAAAACCCGAACGGTTCGCCGAGCGCGCCCGCCGTGCCGTGTTGCGGGGAGACGCAATCATTGTGTTGCCGACGTGGTGGAAGGCATTCTGGTACCTGGAGCGGTTCTCGCCCGCGTTGTCGATGCTCGTCGCAAAAGCCATGCTTAAGCAAAAACGTCGGATGCAGTCCACCGCCGCCTGATCTGCTGTCTTATGGCTAGGCACACCGGGTTCTAAAACTCGCGTGGGCGGCTTGCGGGGCGGTGGAAACCGGCTGTTGGCAGGCCGGCTCAAATGTCAGCGAGTGCCGTAATGATCCTTGCGGCGGGTTGCCGATGCCCAGGTCAGGGTAGAAGGGTCATCGACGTTTCAGATCGACGCACCGTTGGCAACTCGAACACGGATTGTTCATAGTTGTGCTCAGTCGGGTACTGGTTCATTTCGAGCTTGGTTGTGAACGAGGGGGTTCCATGCGGGTGCCAAGGGCCGTCGCAAACTTCAATAGTCGAGTCACCAATCCAGCGGCTCGGTCGATCACGCCGTGGCTTCCAGGGCAAGGGACGCTCGAACATGTCGGACGCAAATCTGGCAAGCCTTACCGAACGCCGCTGTTGACTTTTCCCACCCGCGACGGCTACGTCGTTCTCATCGGGTACGGGCTGAAATCGGACTGGTTAAAAAATGTATTTGCCGGTGGACGGGCGGTGCTGCACAAGCGCGGCAAGAGTATCGCGCTAGCCAATCCCCGCCTTCTGAGTAAGGCTGAGGCCGCAAAGCTCGTTACAGGGCCATCTGGTGTGTTCTACCGCCTGTTTCCGTACAACGAAGCGGCGCTGGTGTTGACCAAAGTCAATTCCAAGCAGTGACTTTGGGCAGTGGAACGAAGAAATTGACATTGGGTCGCCCGGAGCAGTCGACCGTCGATGTCGCGAGTTGCGGTGGTCACGACAGAGTTTTGATTCACTTTGCTAGCAAGGGAGGCCAGCCCGCACGTCCGACTCTTGGTCGAGGCCGAATACCTGCACTGCGGCTGACTTCCCCTTCAGGACATGGAATCCCCGGTCGATCAGTCCGGGCGGTGGAGACGCCAGCGCGTCGACGCACTCCTGCGTGAGGAGGATTGCGTCGCCTGTGGTTTTAGTGAGTTGCTCGACGCGGGCTGCCACGTTGACGGTGTCACCGATGAGGGTGAACTCCAACTTGCCCCCGCCGCCAATGGTTCCGGCAATCACCACCCCGGTGTTGATCCCGATGCCGATGCGAAGCTCTCCACCGAATCGCTCGGTAATAAGGCGGTGAATCATCACTGCAGCAGTCTTGTCGGATTATTAACAAAGACACCATGCAAAACGTGCTCTGCGGACGACTCGGTTTCGATAGTCCTCGCATCTACCCGAGAGGCATGGCGATGGGCGAGGTTGGGGTGTACACCACTGGCATCGTTTCAAGTCCGACGACCGTATTAGATGGGCGCAGCGCAAGGTCGGCGCCATCGGCAAGCCGAAGATCGGGGAGCCTATGCAGAACGCGGTCGATCATTGCCGAAATTTCGGCCCGCGCTAGCTGATTGCCCAGACAGAAGTGCGGCCCGAATCCGAATGTCAGGTGGTTATTGGGACGACGGTCAATCCGAAAACAGTCGGGGTCGCCGAAGACGGTTTCGTCGAAGTTGGCCGATTCGAAAAGCAGGACGACCTTTTCCCCGCGCTGCAGTTTTGTTCCGTGCACCTCGGTGTCGGCGGTAACGGTTCGGCACATGTTCTTGGCCGGTGAGGTCCAGCGCAGCATTTCCTCGATCGCGGTGGCGAGAAGTCCCGGGTCGTTCTGCAGCGCCTGCCACTGGTGGGGGTTGCGGACAAGTTCAACGGTGCCTCCGCTGAGTGTGTGGCGGGTTGTTTCGTCACCGCCTAACAGGATGAGCAAGGTTTCCATGACGATTTCGTCGTCCTTGAGGTGCTGACCGTCGATTTCGGCGTAGACCAGGTTGGTGATGAGGTCATCGCCAGGCTCGCGGCGACGTTGGGCAATCGCTTCCGTGCAGAAGTCCGTAAAGGACTGGAAATCCTCCATCGTCGCGTCGAGTGCGGGTTCGTCCAGATGAGAGCCGATGGCCATGAAGTTGTCCGACCAGCGCAGGAGCATGTCGCGGTCACTTGGCAGGATCCCGAGCATGTCGCCGATCACGATCATCGGTAGCGGGGCTGCAATGTCGGCCACGAAGTCGCAGTGGCCACGCTCGCACACCGCATCGATGAGTCCGTCGCAAATGTCTTCGATCGATTGCTTAAGCGTGTGCACACTCCGGCGGCTGAAGGCTGTTTTGACCAGCTTGCGTCGGAGCAAGTGTTCCGGATCGTCCATATCGATCAGGAACGGCATCGGTGGATAGTCGGGACGAACGCCGCCAGCGTTGGAAAATAGTTGCGGATCGTGCTCGGCATCGAGTATCGCCCGGTAAGTCGACAGGGCTGCCATGCCGTTGCGATCTCGGAAGACCGGCTGATTATGCCGCAGCCACCGATACACTTCGCGAGCGTCCGGGCTGGCGTAAAAAGTGCCGTCCGCTAGATCAATCTCCGGGATGGTGGTGGTCATGCACACCTCCGATTAGTTTTCAGGCTGATCGATTTGGACGTGGCGGTGCAGAAAGCGCTTGCCAGCCACCCGTTCCTCCTCTGCCCGGCACCTTCTAGGGCCGCAGTTCGTAGTCGTCCGGATTAGGACGGTTGGTCCACTTCCAGTAGTCGACGATTCGGAAGCCATACAGCGTCGGAACGGCACCCGCCGAGTTTTTGTAGTAGCTCACGACTTTCGGGTGGGTGTACACCATCGTCTTTAACCTGTCCTGGTTCCGGCGGTTGTAGTCGTCGCAAACGTCAGCTCTTGGCATGGCCGACCCGAAGCCCCCGGCGAGCACCATGTCGATGCATCCCATGACATAGCGCATTTGGCATTCGGAGTTGTAGATGATGCTGGCTCCGTTGACGGCATTTGTGCCGGGACCGTACATACAGAAAAAGTTCGGAAACCCTGGCACCGTGATGCCCAGATAGGCGTACGCCGCATCGCCCCAAATGTCGTTGAGCGCCAGCCCGTCCAGCCCGCGCACGTCGATCGGGCCGAGCTGATGGTTTACGTCGAAACCGGTGGCCCAGACCAGCACGTCAGCGCGGCGGTGAGCCCCATCGACTGTCGTGACCCCGTCGCGGGTGATCTCGGCGATGCCGTCGGTGATGAGCTCGACGTCGTCTCGCTGCAGCGTCTTGAGCCAGGTTCCGTCGTCCTGCAACGTCCGCTTGCCCATCGGCGGGTAGTCGGGGGTAACCTTCGCCAGCAGCTCCGCGTCGTCGGTGAAGGACCGCATCCAGGCGATGAACAACTCGCGAACCGCATGATTCGCCTTGCTACAGGACTTTCCGCCGGTGTCCCAACCGGGGTCTATTATCACCAGCTCCTGTGCGGCGTCGGTGATCGGCCACCACGACACGAACCGCAGCCAGCGCGCGTAGTACGGCAGGTGGCGTACCGCCCATTTGGCGCCGTCGCCGATCGGTTTGTGGTAGTTGACGTTGGGCGCCATCCATTGTGGAGTGCGTTGGTAGACGTCGACGTGTCTGGTGCGTTCCGCGATGGCCGGAACTAGTTGAAATCCGCTGGCGCCCGCACCTATCACGGCCACGCGCTTGTCGCTGAGCTCTACATTGTCGTGCCAGTCGGCGGTGTGGAACGAAGGCCCGCTGAAGTCATTGGCGCCTTTGATGTTTGGAATCACGGGGTTGCTGAACTGGCCGACGGCGCAGACGAGCGCACGCGCGAATAGTGTTTCCTCTGCTCCGTCGCCCGTACGGACGCTCACCCGCCAGGTCGCGGAGCTGTCGTCCCACTCAGCAGCAGTAACCGTGGTGGAGAAGCGCACATGCGGGGTGATGCCATGCCGATTCGCCACATCTTTCAGGTACTGCAGGATCTCCGGTTGCTCGGAGTAGAAGTGCGACCAGTGGTCGGTGGGTTCGAACGAGTATGAGTAATACTGATTTGCGATGTCGACCCGGCAGCCTGGATAGCGGTTGGCCTGCCAGGTGCCGCCTACCCCCGCTTGCTTTTCGACGATCGTGAAGGGGAAGCCGGCCTGCTTCAGCTTGATCGCGGCCAGCACACCAGCCTCGCCGCATCCGATCACGACAACGGGGAAATCGCTGCGCTGCTCCGGTTTTGACGCGAGCGGCGGTCCGCACTGATCGGCATCGGTAAATCGCAGGTCGGCGGCGATGTAGTCGATGTATTCTTCCGTCACCTGACCGGCTGACATGGCATCGAGCATCACGCGCATCTGGTCGGAGTCCGGGACAAAGGGGGGCGGGCAGCCGCGGTCACAGTAATCGCGCACCACCTCGAACGCCCGGTCGCGGACCACCCGTTTGTCGGCCTCGCTCATGCCGCCCTGCAAGTCCATCGCGATCAGCATGAAGGGCCGCGGGAGTTCGTCGAGCAGACCCAGGTCGCCCGTCATATGCACCATCGACATCAATAGGGCCGGAACACTGGCATCAGCGATCGCCGAGCGGATCATTTCGTCGGAGTCCTCGAACGGCAGACCAATTAACGCGTCGGCGTGGTCGTCCGCGGCAGTGCCGGCTAAGCGCACGCGTCCTGGGCGAGCGTCGGTAACCATCCCTTCCACTACACCGTCGGCGTGCACCTTTAGTCCTTGAACAGCTCGCCGTCGAAGGCGGCCAGCAAGATGTCTACTGCGGCTCCCATCTTGCTTTGGGGCAGCCCGTGGCTGAGCAGACCGATACCCATGGCGGAGCCGAGGAAAGCCATGATGAGATCCATATCGTTTGCTTCTGTGGGGATTTCACCGTGCCGGCGGGCCTGAGAGAACATCTCGATCAACGCTGTGAGAAGCTCGGCGCCTTCCTGCAGTGACGGCACCAAATCGGGATGGCGCCTGATCTCGATCGGAATTGAGGCGAGGAACGGAGTGATCGTCGGCTTGCGTTCGTGCGTGCGCGCAGACGCCAGAAAGATCGCCTTGATCTTTTCTCGCAGCGGCCCGTCGATGTTGATCGCATCCATGTATTCGGGCAGCAATTCCGCCAACGCGGCATGAAAGGCGGCTTGGTACAGCTCGCGTTTGGATGCGAAGTACTGGTAGGTGGATGAGTGGGTGATACCTGCGGCTGCAGCGATTTCGGTCATCCGAGCACCCGAATAGCCATGCGTCCCGAAGTGGACTTGTGCGGCCTCCACAAGCCGCGCGACCGTCTCTTCCGCCGAGCTGCCCGGGGGGCGTCCGAGTTGTTTGGCGGGCCCGCTGCGCCGTCGCGTCACCTTGTGGCGTCCTGGGCCACTCATGGGCGACACCATTCCGTCTCGCCGGTCCCGTCTAATGCCAACATTCATCGAAATTACCCGACCGCCATCGTGAGCCCTGTTTTACACAGCCGCGGTGGCATCACGCACATTTCGAATCTTTCTGTGCGATTCGGGACTTACGCCTTTTTCCCAAGGCTCTGTTCCTTAGCTCGGTGTAATCGGTGTCGGGAGGGGGTAATTGAGGCGCGGTGGCCGGCGGAATCTTGCTCAGGCCTAACCATGCCTTGACGGCATAGCGCGCCAGCCCGGCCAGCACCCGCGGATTCCTCAGCAGGTCGAACACCGTTTCCTGCAGGTTGTACACCCTGTCGAAGTGGGTGTGGACCGCTTCGTCCTCCCAGCACGCCTGCGAAATGAAGTGAAACACCGGCCAGGTGGTCCTCCGCATCAGGCGCTTGCGAAAGCCTTCCGGTAGCGCCTCGCTGCCGCTCGCTTGTTCATAGCCGGCGTCGCGGCTGAGCGCCAACGTCCAGGCGCCCTTCAGGAACTTTGCTTGCTCCGCATAGAAAGCCTTCGGAAACTCCGCCGAGCGCGGATCTATGGCATCGGAGAGGCGTCGCACCATCACTGCCGCGGTCGATGCGCAAGACATGCCCTGCGCGTAGATGGGATTGAAAGCACACACCGCGTCCCCGAGGGCGATGAAACCCCTTGGCGGAGCATCGAGACGGTCGAATCGGCGCCAGACGTTGCGTGTGGAGCGCGTGTGGTGAACGCCGGTCAGCGGTTCGGAAGCAATCAGCAGGCGCGAGAACTCGCGAGTTCTGGTCTTGGTCGCCGCGGTCTCGTAGGACTCCACATCGGTGGGCATTTTCAGACCCCAGGATCCCATCACCGCGATGAAACTGTTGTCCTCGATCGGAAAAACCGAGCAGAGGTACTGATGGGGCTCGGGCGCGTGGTGGTCGGGGTCGGGGAACGTCGTCAGGAATCGGTACCACGGAAGATCGCCGGTCGGCCAGCGATACCAACGCGACGAATAGCTGACCTTCGCGTCGAGCGTCAGCTCCGCGGGTTCCTGACCGAACTCTTTCATCCACTTCGCTGCCCTGCTGCCTCGTCCACCGGCGTCAATCACGAAGTCGGCCGCCAATTCCCGTGTCTGACCGGCGGCATCCCGGTACAACACCCCGGCGATAATGGGCCCGCCGATATCGGTTCGAGACAGCAAGTGGTCCACCCGCGCGCCCTCGATGAGGGTGATGCCGGGATCGCTGGCCACGAACCCGCGGATGGTCATCTCGATCATCGGACGGGACGCGAAGTACATCCGCATGTCGGTCTGCGACCGAGGCGCCCAGCCGTTGATCAGGCAGTTGGCCGCCTGAAGGCCGGGGTCGATCTCGCAACCGCCGTTGTCGGTCAGCCGATGCGTGAACCCGGGGAACAGGGTTTCGATTGCTTCTCGGCCGGCGGCGAGCAGGAAATGATTGTGCCAGGCTTGCGGCGTCCCGCGCCGACCTTGCGGCCTGGTGGGTAACGAGTCCGCTTCCAGGATGGTGACTTTGGCAAACCGGTGCTGAAGGGCCCGCGCGGCGCATAAGCCGCCGATACTGGCTCCGATCACCACAGCATGCCCGGCGTTCGCCCCCGCGCAATCGTTGTCCTCGCCCATGAACCCTCCTCCCTGACGGCCTGACCCCAAGGCTAGCAGATATCCAACAGACTTGTCTGATTATTATCAGCGGCATAAGCTTGCGCAAGCCTGTCCGCGAGATCAGCCCAAGGAACTTCAGTGTGAATACCTGCACCGCCGAGTTCGCCCGCCTGACCGCGCCGCTGCAAGGCGTCCGGTGCGATGGCAACCCATTCATCACCGTTCACAGCCCGCTGTCATTGCAGAACTGGACATTTCCCGTGATCGAGGTGCTGTTGATCGCCGGCGCGATCGCATGCCTAATGCACGCCGTTCTGTGGTACCGGCGGCGCGGCGACTCGTCCAACCTGGTGGTGTGGAGCGCGCTCGTGCTGGCTCTGTTGCTGGTCGAACCGATCACCTATTTCCCCCAGTGGTTCCGACTTGATAGACAGATCGGCCTGGTGTTCGCCCACGGTCAGTTCTCTGTGCAGTTCCTGTACGACCGGCTGCCGCTCTACATCGTCGCCATGTATCCGGTGTTCGGTTACGTCGCCTATGCACTCGTGCAACGGACCGGAATCTTCAAGAAGTACAACGCATTCGTCGGAGCAACCTGCGTTGCGTTCGGATTCCTGTGCCTGTTCGAGGTCATTGACACTGTCGGCCCGCAGTGGCGATGGTGGGTGTGGAACACCGAAATAGCAACGGCGAAGCCATCTTTAGGCGTGGTTCCGTATGCGAGTTTGGAGGGCTTCTCGCTGATCGTGCCGTTTGCAGTCGCATTCGTAGCTCGGTTGCTCGCCCGCAAGCCCAGTCGCGGCGGCTGGCATATCGTGCGCGATGTGATCATTGCCAGCTTGGGAGTCTGGCCACTGATGGTCCTCAGCAGCGCGCTGTCGATCGTGCTGGGCATCGGCACGTCGCAACAAACCGGCCGATTCATCGCCACCTGGTTGCTCATCGTGGGCGCCGCACTAATTACCGCGTTCGCATTCGTTGGGGCCTACAGGGCGCGGCAACGGGACCCCTCGATCGTGCCCGAAGGTGTTGAACGCGACTACTTCACAGCAGTGTGCGTGTTTGTGTATCTAGTTTTCGGGGGCATCTTCTGGGCCGCCGCTCTGCCGGCGTATCTGGCGGCTCACAACGGGGTGACGCCTGCCGGAGACCCTACCGGGTCGCTGACGTTCGCTGTGATCACCTACATCCTCTCAATCGCGCTCGCCGCGGGCGCCTATACGCTTCGGCGGCATGCCCGTTCGGATGCGGCCAGCTCTCTCGCACCGACCGGATCCGTCGCCTGATGCGGTCTATGCGGTTCAAAACTCGATCGGCAGATCCACATGGACGCCGAAGGCCGACTCTTGGGACCGACCATACGACCTCCTCCTGAAATACGTCGAGGAATCCGGCGATGCTCTGGTCCCGCAGTAGTACTCCGTCGAGGTTTTCCATCTCGGGACATGGGTCGCTGCCCAACGCCGTAACTATGCGCAGGGCGCCCTAAAGCCCGACCGGGAGCGCCGTCTCAAGAAGGCCAACGGGCGGGTTTGGCGAGTGCGCTAACGCATCGCCCACTGAACCCGGTCCGTGGCGGACAACCGGACAACGCTGCCCCAAATTCGTGGTGCTCGTCTCAATACTTTAGATCTGAGACAGGCCCCGCAGGTCCTACTGCTGCAGAAGAAAGTCCACGTCGTACTGTCGCAAAAGTTGCCTCAGAACCATTGTCCCAATATTTGTGCTTCTGAGACTTTTGCGACAAACTTAATGCATGACCACCGCTACCGCTCTCACCGGTGTTCAAATCGGATACGCCCGCGTCTCCACCGGCCACCAGTCCCTCGACCAACAACTGGACGCCCTCACTGCAGCAGGGGTCGACCCTGACCGGGTCTATCGCGACAAGCTGTCCGGCACGTCGACACGCGAGCAGCGGCCCGGCCTAGCCGCATTGCTTGACTACGCACGAGCCGGTGACGCAATCGTCGTGGTCGGGATAGATCGATTGGGCCGCAATGCCGCCGAAGTCATGACAACGATTCGCGAGCTGCGTGACCGCGAGATCGCCTTGAAGTCGCTGCGCGAAGGAATTGACACATCCAACGCGACCGGCCGAATGGTGGCCGGAGTACTGGCCAGCCTTGCCGAGCTTGAGCTTGAGTTAGGCCGTGAGCGTCGAGCAGCGGCGCGTGAGGCACGCCGGATACGCGGCCAGCACATCGGACGCCCCAAGGCGCTCGATGCGAAGAAAGCCGGTCTGGCACAGCGGATGCACTCTAACGGTGAGTCGGCGAGCACGATTGCCAACGCCCTCGGCGTGAGCCGGGCGACCGTTTACCGCGTTTTGGCCGAAGAGACTGCTGCAGGCGATTGAGAGGATGCTGCGCCTCTCGCGTTCGACACGCGACTCGCGCAACTCAACCAGGGCGTTCGACTTCTGCTCGGGCCTGGTCGATTTGGTTGTAGGCGTAGGCCACTATCTCGGCGGTGGTCATCGTCTCAC
This sequence comes from Mycobacterium asiaticum, assembly GCF_001668675.1. Classification (GTDB taxonomy): domain Bacteria; phylum Actinomycetota; class Actinomycetes; order Mycobacteriales; family Mycobacteriaceae; genus Mycobacterium; species Mycobacterium asiaticum_D. Next base: position 24,564 of record NZ_LZKQ01000331.1, read on the forward strand.
CCATGCGGGCCAGCGATTCGTAGGTCTGGTCGCCTAGGACGTCGCGGAGGTGGCCGATCGCTGATTTCATCTCGGCGCCCACGCCGCGGTCAGGGGGCTGAGGGCGAAGCCGGCGATGGTGGCCGCCGGTTCATGGCATCCGAGTCGGTAGAGAAAGCCTGTGAGGACGGCCAGGGGGACACGGATCGTGGTGATGTTGCCCGACTCGTAGTGATTGCGGATCGCCAGAGTGAATGAGTCGAGCGCGGCCAGCGGGTCGCCGTGTTGGGCCTCAAGACGGCACAAGACGGCCGCGATGTGTGACTCGTTGGCGCGGTTGCCGCTGTCGTGAGCAATCACCAGACCCCGACGCATGGCTTCAAGTGCCCGGTTGGGATCGGCGTCGCGGTAGGCGAACCCATCGGCCATAAGCGCGAGCGAGAGCGAATGCGGGTTGCCGGTGGCCTCGGCGGCATGGACCGCGCCCGCCACAGCTTCGATCGCCTCGTCAGCACGGCCAGCGATTTTCAGTGTTAATGCGAGGGATGCCCTGGTGATTCCATGCGTGTCGCGTCCGCGTGCGAGCTGTCCGCGGCACCACTCGACCGTTCGTTCGGACTGGCCGCGATATACGTGCGCACTGCCGAGCCAACCTTCGGCGCCGAACGGCAATTCAACGCGGCCACTGTCTATCAGCCGCTGGGCGGCGTCGCTGTAGTCAACAGCGTCTTCGAGCCGTCCCCACAAATGGCACCACGACGCCATTGTGTACAGGAACGCAAGCCGGGGATGCTCGAGGGTCCGGGCGGGCTCGATCAGATCTTCAGCCCAAGCTATAGGTTCGTAATTTTCGACCAAATAACCGAGAAACGCGGCGTAGGTCGCGATCGTAGCCGCTTCGCCTAGATCGCCGTGATCTGCGGCCCACCGGAAAGCTGCTCGCAGATTGGCCAATTCGACCGCAAACCAGTCGTAGGCCTCACGCTGGCGGGGGCTGTCCCACAGCGCCAGGATGTCGGCTTCGCGTCCGGCGAAGTACCGCGAGTGGGCGGCCCGAATCTCGGATGCTTCGCCGCGGGCGACGAGTTGCTCCTCGGCGAACTGGCGGATCGTCTCCAGCATCGAAAACCGGGTCCGCCCGAACGAACGGTCGGCGATCAGCAGCGATTTGCGCACCAGGGCGTCGAGTACCTCGAGGATGGCGTACTCGTCGCGGTCATCTGATCCGGCTACCGCGCAGGCGCTTTGCAGGTCAAATCCGCCCGCGAACACCGAACAGCATTTCAACACTGACTTTTCGGTGTCGGCGAGAAGATCGTAGGACCAGGCCACCGCATGGCGCAGCGTGTGGTGGCGTTCCAGGCCGCGCCGCGAGCCGACCAGCAGCCGAAACCGATGATCAAGACGATCACGCATTTCACTGGCGGTCATCGACGCCATCCGCGAGGCGGCCAGCTCGATGGCCAAGGGAATCCCGTCCAGGCGCTGACAAATCTCTATGACAGCGGCGGCTTCATGACCGTCGACCATCGAGAAGCTTGGCGCAGTGCCTTGGGCGCGTTCGACGAACAGGCTCACCGCCGCAGAGTCGATTCCCGTTGCGGCGTCCAGCGAGCGCACCGGCCACACCTGTTCGTCGGGGACTCCGAGTCCTTCGCGGCTGGTGGCCAGGATTCGTACAGTCGCCGAGTGCGCGAGTATCGCTTCGATCAGGTCCGTGGCGGCGTTGAGAACGTGCTCGCAGTTGTCGATCACCAACAGCCGGACCCGACCCTGCAACGCGGCGGCCACCGACTGGGTCACGGTCTTACCCGCCTGCTGGGTGATGCCCAACACCGCCGCCACCGCATCGGGCACTGCCGCCGGGTCGGTGACCGCAGCCAGCTCGAAAAACCAAACACCGTCAGGAAATTCATCGGCGAGCCGGCCAGCTACCTCGACCGCAAGGCGGGTCTTGCCGACCCCACCCACGCCGGTCAGCGTCACCAACCGATGCGCCTTGACCGCCGCTTGAATCTCGTCGACCTCGGACTCACGTCCGATCAAGCTGGCGGTCGCAGGCCGCAGATTTCCCGGAGTTGTATCCAGCGCCCGCAACGGCGGAAACTCCGCGCGAAGTTCGGCTGCCTGTACTTGAAACACCCCGACAGGCATCGGTACATCCCGCAACCTTCGCGGCCCCAGATCCACCAGATCAACTCCGCTGAGTAGACCCGCCGTCGACTCGGCCAACAGGATCTGACCACCGTGCCCGGCGGCCATCACCCGAGCAGCACGGTTCAGCACCGCACCGAAGTAATCACCCTCACGCAGCTCTGCTTCGCCGGTCGCCATCCCCATCCGCACCGGCAGCTCCAGCTCCCGCTGCGCGGCCACAGCCGCATCCACCGCCGAGCGCGGCGACGCAAACGCCGCACACACACCGTCGCCGGTGTGCTTGAACATGACGCCGCCATGCGCCTCAATCGCCTGACGCAACACCTGATCATGGGCAGCCAGCGCCGCCCGCATCCCCTCCGCGTCAGCCTCCCACCGACGCGTAGAACCCTCCACATCGGTAAACAAAAACGTCACCACCCCCGAAGGAGCAGCCGCCGGCGCAGCGGACACCCCCGCAGAATCTCACGACAGACGCGCCCACACCACGCACATCGCCGAAACCCGGCCCCACAGCCGACCCCCCAGTTCGGTCATCCCGATAGCTGGCCAGGAAACCTGACTTCACGGGTCGATATCGATGCCAGGTCCCCTGCCACTGCGCTGGCCGCAGGCGGCCTGGGGGAATGACCCCTCCCCCAATCTCGTCGCAGCGCGGATGAACGCGGCGCTGGCTGTTGGCTGGGAACGTGACTTTGAGCAAATGGCTATATTAGCTTGAGCTGCGGTAATAACTGCCGCCGTACATCGGCTCGATCGTCGACGGTAGGCGCTCACGCGTCTCGGCTGGGCCGGTGCGTCACGTGTTCCGCCGCTGAAGCCATTGCGGCTGTTGCTATGTCGGCGGTCTGCTGCGGGCCTGGGGGTGTCGAAGCCGTCAGTTGTCATCGCACACCATCCCGATCGCGGCAGGGCTTGCACCGGCCGGAGTAGATTGCCGCGGGGGTGTCGGCTCCGGTTGAATCCTGAGCAGCCTGCTCCGGGGTGGGTTCTAGTCAACGTCGCAACACCGACGGATTTTCGGAGGCTAGCAGGGTGGCGAATAAGTCGGCAGGGCAACGGTCTTTCAGCACCATCCGGGGACGGTGATTGAGTTCCTTCTCGACGGCCCTCAAGTGCCCCAGCGAATAGTTGGCGAGGGTGACGCCCTTGGGGAAGTAGTCCCGCAGTAGCCCGTTAGTGTTCTCGTTGCTGCCGCGCTGCCAGGGTGACCGGGAGTCACAGAAATAGACAGGCGCGCGGAGCTTGTCGGCGGTGGCGAGGTGGCGCGCCATCTCGGTCCCTTGATCCCAGGTGATCGACCGCATCAACGCCGGCGGCAGGTCCTGCATGCGAGCCACCAATGCGGCGTGCAACGAGTCGGAGTCAGCGCGGGGAAGATGGACTAGTCGCAGCATTCGCGTCTGGCGCTCGACCAGCGTGCCGATCGCTGAAAGGTGGTTGTCGCCGATGATGAGATCACCCTCCCAATGCCCGGCCTCGGACCTGTCAACGGGCGGAAAGGGCCGATCGTGAATGGTCAGCATCGGCTGCTGAAACCGTGGCCGCCGGCGCTGCGGGCACTGATGCGCCCGGCGGTGATCCCTGCCGGTGCGCAACGGTGAACGTCGGTGCGGCGCCAAACGCGAAGGCCGCATGAATCGCGAATTCGCTTGATAGACGGCTTGATAGATGCTCTCATGGCACAACCGCATCGACGGATCACCGGGAAAGCGCAGACGCAGGTGCCGGCTAATCTGCTGCGGGCTCCAGCGTCGACCGAGTAATTCGGCGACCATGGCGCTTAGATCGTCGTTGGTGTCTACCCGGCGTTGATGGTGACGTACTCGACGTGCGGTAGCTCGCCGATGGGCCTCGAAGGGCTGGTAGCCCCGCCCAGCCGGGGCGTTCCTATGTAGTTCGCGCGAAATCGTCGACGGTGCTCGGCCGAGCCGGTCGGCGATCGCGCGCATACTCAACCCACCATGGCGCAGATCGGCGATCTCGATGCGTTCCTCCTGGGACAGGAAACGCGAGCTGATCTGACGAACTGCGAGTCGATCAAGGGGCGGGACGAACCCGACCTCGACGCCGTTGCGATAGGTCTTGTAACCACGCGTCCAGTTCGTCGCCGCCGACCGAGATACGCCGACTTCGCGGGCCGCGGCCCGCACGCTCCACCCGCGAGCCCGCAACTCCATGAACCGCTGACGCTTGGCCGACAGCGGACGACGCCCCGGCCCCTTTTTCACCCGACGCGACGATGTCAACACAACCTCCAGAATCTAGAGAAGTGTTGCGACGACGCCTCGAAACCACCCCGGAACTACCTGCTCACTTTTCGACCGGAGCCGACAGGGGGTTAGCAACTGGTTGCCGCAGGCGCAACAGGTTTGGCTGTTAGCGGGCGGCTCCTCGGACGGTTCCTCCAATGGACCGCCATCCGTAGCGGATTCTCGCCGGGCCTCTGACCAGCAAGATCCCCTGTCAGCCCTAAGAATGTCTTCTTCTGGAATCTTGGAACCTTGCTGGTCAGGGGCCGCTTTTTCGTCTTTTTCGCCGGGGATCTTGGAATCTTGCTGGTCAGAAGCGGTTTGGGAGAGTCGCCAGAACCAGCCATTTTCTTCGCCGGCTCTGGAGCGTCGGGTTGGGATTTTGTCCTTGATCCGACTGCGGGCCTTGATCAAATCCTTCTCGCTGTAGCCAACTTTGTTTCCGGCGTCGATCACGTCGCGGCTGTAGACCTCACCATCCGCGTTGTCGTTGGCATGTTCACGCAGATAGCCGATGATGAACCGCTGAGCCGGGTTGAGCCCATCTTCCCCACGGTCGTCGCCGCCGCGCCCGGAAGCAGCGAGGATATCGGCCACCGACCGGTCCGACAGCCCCAGCGGCACGAACCTACCAGTGACAGCCGTCCCAGTAGGCGTGTCCACCTCCGCGGACTCCATCCGGTAACGCAACGACGGAAGATCAGCGCGACCCAAGCTGTTTTTCGACTGGGTAATAACACAGTCCCCCGTTTCGGGGTCACGGGCGAACCCGAACACGGCGCGGGGCACGTTCTTGAACGCGCCCGAACCGGTGATACGCGCAGACACGTCGGTTCCATCGCCCTTGTTGAAATGGGCCACCCCGTAGAGGACCGCGCCTGTGCGGTCGGCGATCGCGACGAGTGGGTCCAACGCTTGGCGGACGTCGCGTTCTCGGTGGGTGTCGATACGGTCACTGATCAGCGACATCAGCGGATCGAGAACCACTAGCGCGACATTGTGCTCCACGATCGTCTGCTCAAGCAGGGTGTTATCGAAGGGCAGTAACAGGTGCATCGTTTCATCGGTCTCGGTGATGACATCGAACCGACCTATCCGAGTCAGGTCGGCGCCGGCGGCGATGAGCCGGGGCACGACTGTGTGCTTCCAGGAGTCCTCCACGGCGACGTACAACACGCGCCGCGGCACGCCGACCCAGGCGCCGGGTAGTTTGCCGGTAGAGACTTGGGCGGAGAGGTAGACAGCGAACGAGGATTTGCCCAGCCCCTCCGTGCCGGCCCCGATCGCGATCGTCCCGGCGGCGATCCGGCCCGACGGGAACGACCCTGACCAGCAAGATTCCCAAGATTCTTCCCCGGCAACGCCCCCACCAGCAAGATTCCAAGATTCCGCCGGTTTGTCGTTCAGGGAACCGGCGGAATCTTGCTCAGAATCTCGCGGGTCGTCGCCGAAATTGCCGCACCACGCCCAAACCACGGGCTCGGGAATGATCTGGTTTGCCCACGTGACGTGCGGGCGGCGGCCAGCCGGGTCACGACTGTTCGCTGACTCGCCGGGTTCATGGGTGTGGCCGCCAAGCTCTGCGCGGATCTGCTCGTCGGTCTTGGACGCGGCCAGTGCGGTGCCATACCGGATCATGTCAGCGATCTCGAACCGCTTCGGTTCACGACGCGGTTCGGTGGTACGCACCACATGGGCGTGCCGATCAACCAGGGTCTGCCGCGCCCGCCTGTAATCGGCTTCGGTGATACAACCGTGACGGCGCGCGCAGAACAGCCTGATGTGCTGGCCGTAATACCACGGGTTGCGCGCCGCGCCCGGTTTCGGCGCGTCAGCTGCCCAGCCTTCGATCATCTTGGCGGCATAGCGGCAGGTGCGCTCGGCCCACTTCCAGCCCGAAGGTGGTGAAACCTCCTCCCGGCTGGCTTCCCCGTCACCGGGCTGCTCGTAGATGCCGACCTCGGTCAGTCGCTCGTCGACCTCGCTCATGGTGAGCGGGCCGCCCGCGCCGCCGTAGGTGATCACCGGGATCGGGCCCTGCCCGTCGGTGTTCTTGTTGTTGAACGTGCCGGGCACACGCATCATGCGGGCCAGCTCGTAGACGTTGTCGACCTTGACGTTCAGCGTGTCGGCAACCGCGGCGACCAGGCGGCGCCAGCGGCGGATCAGCGCCCGGCCCGAGGTGATGTCACCGTCGCGGATGTGCCCGTCACTGATGGGCCAGTAGGCGTGCAGACCGTGACCGGATCTGACGATGACCGAGGGGCGGGTGCCCAGGATGATGGACAGGTTGGCGATGATGGCGTAGGCGACATCCAGGCTGGGACAGCCGCCCGGCTTAGTGTCGAGGTCACACCACAACGCGGCCAGCCGCGTCACGTCGGCTTCAGTGCCGCGCCCATTGTTGGTCCTGGCCGGGCCTCGGGTCGGGTTGACGCCGAAGTAGATGTTGGCCGTCATTGGGATCTGGGCGATCACCGTGGCCGCGTCGGCGGGTGTCATGACAGCGGTGTGTGGCCCGTCATCGTTCTCGTACAGTAACGACACGAACTCGCCCGCCCTCGGTGAACCCTAGTGTGTCTAGCAGCCCGGCAAAAGTGACGGTGCCCAGATGTTCACCTCTGGTCATAAGGCGAGCCCTCCAAGTCATCCCGCTAGCCCGACTACCAACAGACTCACGTTGGCGCGCCCGTTCCTGCGGCGCGTTGTGGTGGTGTCTGCGCTCATGACACGGTCGGCGCGGCTATTCCTTTACGCCGACACCTGGCTGAGTCGATCCACGTATGCAGCAATGGACGGCCTTGATGTGAACACCGGCTTCCAGCCACGCCACGGCGGCGCTGTGACGCAGGGTGTGCACCCCGACGTTGTCGATATCAGCTTTCGCTGCCGCCGTTTTGATGGTGCGCAGCACGTTGCGCGGTTCGACCGGCGTCCCGAACTCGGTGGTAAACACCAGGCCGGTGTCAGTCCAATGCTCACCGGCGTGTAACCGCTCTGCGGCCTGGGCCGCGCGCTGAGACTTGAGCATCGCCACGATGGCCGGTGACAAAGGCACCGTACGCCGGGACCGCTCAGACTTCGGTTCGGTGATAGTCAGCTCATCCCCGACACGGCGTAGAGTGCTGCGAACCTTCAGCCAGCCCTCACTGAGGTTGACGTGGCGCCAGTGCAGTCCTAACGCTTCGCCACGGCGTAATCCGGTTGCCGCGATCAGCAGCAGAACGTTGTGATGGCGTAGGCCCTGCGCGGCCTTGAGAACAGACGCAACGGTGTCCGCGTCGAGGTGCTTGGCCTCTTTGTGCTCGACACCGGGGCGGCGCACCAGGTGGCAAGGATTACGGGCTATGAGTCCGTCGAGCACCGCGTCATCGAGTGCCCCGCGCAGTACCGTGTAGACACGGCGCACCGTGGCGTCCGAAAGGCCCCGCCTGCGCAATTCGACAATCAGGCCGTCGATATCGGTCTTGCGCAACCTGTCTAGTCGCGTGGTGCCCAAGGGTGGCGGGAGGAGGTGCTTGCGGACGATGCCCCGGCACAGCTCCTTAGTCGACTCTTTGCGGTTCGACGCCTCTAGTGATGTGCCCGCCCAGTGGGTGAGCCAGTCGGCAACCAGGTTGGATGAATCACGCACTGGTGCTTGCTCTTTGATACGGTCGCGCGTCTGGTCTAGTTTGTCCCGCACGGCCTCGGCTGTCTTGGCGTACACGGAGTGAGACTTGCGCCCACCTGTTGCCGGGTCGACGTAGCTGATCCGCGCCTCCCATGTTCCGTTGGGCCGCTGCCGGATCGAGCCCTCGCCGGATGCCCGTTTAGTCATTAATCAACCCTTCTTTGCGGGCGGCTGCGATGTAGCGGAATGCCTGACTGTCGGTGACGTCGAACGCTTCGGTAATGGCGCGGGTTCGCCCACCCGCAGGTGCTTTCTGGTGTATCTCGGCAACCAGTGCCAAGAACTCTGGTGTGATCTTTCGGCGAGAGGTAGCACGCTGCAGAGTTCTTCGCGCCACAGGATGCGTTACCTCGTATCCGCCGTCAGGGTCGGGCATTATTAGGCCAACGGCTAGGTATGCCTCGTCTCGAAGCTGGTCGAGCTTGATCGCAGCCAAATCTTTTGTGCGAAGGTGCTTTCCGTCAGACCAGAGCCTGATGCTCACGGCTCCGGGTGCACGGTTGTGAACCTCGAACACGATTTCGCAGCCCTCGTGGGTGTAGGTGAGTTGCCTGTGGGTGAATGCATCCTCACCTATCGGCACGATTGTGTTATCGGTGACCTCGACATGCCCGCCACGGGGCATCTCGTAGATGAGCTTGACTTTTTCCCACGCCATCGCGCAGGCCATCCCCTGTCATCAAAAAGTTCGCTAATGCTAGGTCGCATTGTCTATGCGATATGGCATTCTGTCAAGAGCCGCCGTAATCGCGGCGCGCACCAGCGAACACCCTGGGAGAATTGATGGACAGCGACACCGGCCGCCTACTCGTGCCGTACGACGAAGCGATGCGCATGCTCGGCGGCATCGGCCGCACCACCTTCTATGAGCTGATGGCGACGGGGGAGATCGAGCAAGTCAAGATTGGCCGACGCGGTTTCATCACCTCGAAATGGCTGACCTGCTGGGCCATGCCTCGATCTCCATTACCGGTGACATCTACGGCCACACCAGCGACGCGAGCAGTCGAGCCGCGATTGACGGGCTGACCAGCGCGTTAGGCATCTAGTTTGCTGGCGTGGCCTCACCGATAGCCGGTTTGGGTACCGCGCGGTGGTATTGCCCTTACCGTAATAGCGTCAATAATCGTGTTCGTCCTGGTGGAGCTAAGGGGACTCGAACCCCTGACCCCCACACTGCCAGTGTGGTGCGCTACCAGCTGCGCCATAGCCCCAAGTCGTGCCAATCGAAGCTACACCACCTGCATCCGTCCTTCAAAACCGCTGGTCAGTCATCCGCGTCGGCCGCCGAAGAAGGCGACAAGCCAGAGCTGGAAGCACCAACCAGTCGGGTCTCCGGCCCCAGCACCCAACCGACGGCGGCGACCAGCAGCACAATCCCGCTGATCACAAAGCTCCACGCGTAACTGATGTGCCCGGCGACCCAACCGACCGTGGTGGCACCGACGATCGCACCCAGATCGTGCACCATCTGCACCATCGCCACCGGGGCGCCGGCACGAGCTTCGCTGCCCAGGATGTCGGCGACCGCGGCCTGCATCGGCGACATGTAGACGCCGGCCGTTGCCCCGCCGACAAAGGCCGCCGCCAGAAACCACGGCAGCGACGTGGCGAAGCCGAGCCAGATTGTCGCCAGACCGGAGGCAGCGAGGCCGACGATCAGCAACGTGCGCCGCCCCATCCGATCGGACAGGTTGCCACTGGGGATGACGGCCAGCGCGTTGCCCGCCGCGAACATCCCCAGCACGAGACCGATGGTGCCGACGCTTCGGCCCATGACGTCGGTGACGAACAGCGGGACGAGTGCGACACGGAGGCCGAATGCCGTCCAACCCGTCGCCAGGTTCGCCAACAATGCCGCCCAGTAGGCGCGGACCCGCAACGCCTGGCGCATGGTCACCGTCGATCGCGTCGGTGGTCCGGATGCCGTCAGCTGCGAATTCCGCAAGCTGTAGATGAGCGCCACCGCGACCCCGAGCAGCGCGCCGCCGTAAACCACGAAGGGGGCAGCCACTCCCCATCGCGCAACCAGGCCGCCCACCGCGGGCCCACCGACCGCGCCCACCATGAAGGAAGTGGTGAACAGACCCGCGACCCGTCCCCGCGCGTCGGGCGGGCTGATGTGGATCAACAATCCAAATGCCGAAATGAAGAACATCGTCGAGCCGATACCGCTGATCAACCGGAACACCAGCAATTGCCAGTAGGTGTGGGCGAACGGGCACGCGGCGGTGGAGAGCGCCACGATCAGCACGCCGGCGATGTAGATCCGCCGCTCGCCCAGCCGCTGCACCAATACACCGCTGGGCGGGGCGAAACACATCCGGCTCAGTGAGACCGCGGTGACCAGAAACGTCACCGCGTCAATGCTCACTCCGAAAGTTCGCGCAAGGGAAGGCATCACCGGCGAAATGACGCCGTAGCCCAGCGCGACAATGACGTTCGCCCAACTGAGGATCCAGGCTTCGCGCGGCAACCGGGCGGGCCCAGGACCCCTGGCGCACGGGAGTCGCAGGGAAACGGTCACCCAATGACTTTATTGACCACCTCTCGAGCGGTTTCCTGCACCTCCGTCAAATGCTCGGGCCCGAGGAAGGATTCGGCGTAAATCTTGTACACATCCTCGGTGCCCGACGGCCGTGCCGCGAACCAGGCGTTGGCGGTGGTCACCTTCAGCCCGCCCAGCGGGGCACCGTTACCCGGCGCGTTGGTCAGCTTCGCCGTGATCGGCTCCCCCGCCAGCTCGGTGGCCGTCACCTGCTCGGCTGAGAGCCGAGCCAACCGGGACTTCTGCTCCCGGTCGGCCGGCGCGTCGACCCGGGCATACACCGGGGCGCCGTATTCGGCCGCCAGTTCCGCGTACCGCTGCGACGGCGTGCGGCCGGTCACCGCCAAGATCTCCGATGCCAGCAGTGCCAGGATGATGCCGTCCTTGTCGGTGGTCCACACCGACCCGTCCCGCCGCAGGAACGACGCGCCCGCGGACTCCTCGCCGCCGAACCCGATGGTCCCGCCGATCAGCCCTTCGACGAACCACTTGAATCCGACCGGCACCTCGATCAGCTGACGGCCGATACCGCCCACCACCCGGTCGATGATCGACGAACTCACCGCCGTCTTGCCGACGGCGATCCCGTCCGGCCACGCGGGCCGATGGGTGTAGAGGTAGTCGATCGCCACCGCCAGATAGTGGTTCGGGTTCAGCAGCCCCTCATCGGGCGTGACGATCCCGTGCCGGTCGGAGTCGGCGTCGTTGCCGGTGGCGATCTGGTAGCGATCCCGGTTAGCAATCAGCGACGCCATGGCATCCGGTGAGCTGCAGTCCATCCGGATCTTGCCGTCGTGGTCCAGCGTCATGAACCGCCACGTCGCGTCCACCAGCGGATTGACGACGGTCAGATCCAGGAAGTGCCGCGAGGCGATCTCCGCCCAGTAATCCACGCTGGCCCCGCCGAGCGGGTCGGCGCCGATGCGCACCCCCGCCTCGCGTATCGCGGCGATGTCCACCACGTTAGGCAGGTCCTCGACGTAGGCACCTAGATAATCGTGGCGCTGCACGGAACTCAGTACCCGTGCCCACGGAACCCGGCGCACCGCGGACATATCATGCAGAATCTCGTTGGCGCGCTTGGCAATTGCCCCTGTGGCGTCGCTGTCGGCCGGACCGCCGTGCGGCGGGTTGTACTTGAAGCCGCCGTCGGGCGGCGGGTTGTGCGACGGCGTGACCACGATCCCGTCGGCCAAGCCCTCGGTGCGACCGCGGTTGTAGGTCAGGATCGCATGGCTGATCGCCGGCGTCGGCGTATACCGATCGGCGGCGTCGATGAAGGCAACGACGTCGTTGGCAGCCAGTACCTCCAGCGCCGACACCCATGCGGGCTCCGAAAGCCCGTGCGTGTCACGGCCGATGAACAACGGGCCGGTAGTGCCCTGGGCGGCTCGATATTCAACGATCGCCTGGGTGATCGCCAGGATGTGCGCCTCGTTGAACGCCCCGTTCAGCGCCGAACCGCGATGTCCCGACGTGCCGAACACGACCTGCTGCGCCACGTCGTCGGGGTCTGGCTCAACGGTGTAGTACGCCGTCACCAGGTGGGGCAGGTCGACAAGGTCTGCGGGCTGAGCCGGCTGACCGGCGCGCGGGTTGGCCATGGTTACCAATTCTGCCCACATCCCCCGACCCCGTCTTAGGCTGCTAGGCGCACGGTTGGCACACGGGAGGGAAATACCAGTGGCGCGCCCGGACTATCGAGAGCTTGCAGCGATTTTCGCCGGCGGCGCGCTGGGCTCGTTGGCCAGAGCCGGGCTGGCCACCCTCGCCGGTCCCGATCCGGCACGCTGGCCCTGGCCTACGTTCGTCGTCAACATCGTCGGCGCCTTCCTGCTCGGGTACTTCACCACCCGACTGCTGGAACGCTTGCCACTGTCCAGCTATCGCCGTCCGCTGCTGGGCACCGGGTTGTGCGGCGGGCTGACCACGTTCTCCACCATGCAGGTCGAGACGGTCCGGATGATCGAGCACGGCCATTGGGTGCTGGCCACCAGCTACACGCTCGTCAGCATCGCGCTGGGCCTGTTGGCGGTGTACCTGGCCACGGCCCTGGTCCGCCGAGTGCGTATCCGATGACGACCGTTCTGGTCTGGCTGGGCGTCATGGTCATCGGCGGCGTCGGATCGGTGGCGCGGTTTCTGGTGGACCGGTCCGTCGCCCGCCGGGTCGGCCGCGGATTTCCGTTCGGCACGCTGACGGTCAACATCACCGGTGCCGCCCTGCTCGGGTTCCTCGCCACCCTCGCGCTGCCGAAGGACGTGGCCTTGCTGGCCGGCACCGCATTCGTCGGCGCGTACACCACATTTTCGACCTGGATGCTGGAAACCCAACGCCTCAGCGAGGAACGGCAGCTGCTCGTGGCGTTCGCGAATATCGCCGTCAGCGTCGTCCTCGGGCTGGCCGCGGCGGTACTGGGTCAGCGGATCGCGGGGCTGATATGAGCGAACAGAGCCTGAAGCTGACCGCATACTTTGGCGAGCGGCAACGCGCCGTCAGCGAACCCAGGCGTTTTCTGGCCGACGGGATGCTGGACCTGTTCGGTGCCCGCGGAGTGGCCACCAGCGTCATGCTGCGCGGGATCGCCAGCTTCGGCCCCAAGGGCGATCTGCGCACCGATCAGTCGCTCAGCCTGTCCGAAGACCCGCCGGTCACCATCGCGGCGGTCGACGTCGAATCCAAGATCCGTCCCCTGGTCGACGAGGTCGCGGCGATGACCGGTCGCGGCATGGTGACACTGGAACGAGCGCGATTGATCACCCGCGACAGCGGTACCGACGCCCTCAGCGAGATCGACAGCCGGACCGGGGACGCCGCCAAGCTCACCATCTACGTCGGCCGCCAGGTGCGCATCGCCGGCAAGCCCGCCCACTACACGATCTGCGAACTGCTGCATCGGCATTCATTCGCCGGTGCCACAGTGCTTCTCGGGGTCGACGGCACCGCATACGGTCAGCGCCAGCGGGCCCGCTTCTTCGGCCGCAACGTCAATGTCCCCCAGATGATTATCGCCGTCGGGTTGCCTGCGCAGGTGTCGGCCGCGGCCGCCGAACTGGCCCGGATGCTGCCGAACCCGTTGCTGACCGTCGAACGGGTGCGGCTGTGCAAACGCGACGGTGAGTTGTTCGCTCGCCCCCAGGAGTTGCCGGCCGCCGACAGCCAGGGCCGCACGCTGTGGCAGAAGCTGATGGTGCACACCGCCGAAGTCGGTCACGAGGAGACCCAACCGATCCACCGCGCGATAGTGCACCGGCTGATGCAGTCCCAGACGGCTCGCGGCGCCACCGTGCTGCGCGGCATCTGGGGTTTTCACGGTGACCATGAACCGCACGGCGACAAGCTTTTTCAGCTCACCCGCAAGGTACCGCTGGCCACCATCATCGTCGACACACCACAGGCCGTCGCCCGCAGTTTCACCGTGGTCGACGAGCTGACGGCCCACCACGGATTGGTCACCAGCGAAATGGTTCCCGCCGCCATATCGCTGGACGGCGCCCAACGCAGCGCCGAAACACCGCTTGCCGAATACGATTACTGAACTGCTTACCTGGTCCAAAGACCGCGGCCTGAAGCAGCGCGAGCCGAACCTGGATGCGTTTTTCGGCTCGGGGTTTCGCAGCCAGGTTCGACCCGCGGGCTTGCGGGGACGTAACGCGACGAGCGGGCGAGTCAGCGACGCCCGAGCAGTTTCGCCAACACGGCCGCATGACTGATGTCGACCTCACGGGTCGAGGTGACCAGTGTGACCGCACCGCGCTTGGCCATGTCCCGCAGTTCGTCCAGGGCCGGACTGTCAGCAAGCTCCGCCTCGTAACGCGCCGCGAACTCGTCGAACAGCTCAGGCTGGTGGTGGTACCAGTCCCGCAGCTCCTTCGACGGTGCCACGTCCTTACACCAGATGCCCACTCGCGGATCGTCCTTGCGGACCCCGCGTGGCCAGATGCGGTCCACCAGCACCCGCTGCCCCTCGTCGGGATCCGGCTCGTCGTAGATTCGAGCCAGCCGAACTTCACGCTTGGAACTCATTGCAGCACAGTAACTCTGGGCTTCATCGTCCGCCTCCTCGACGACATTCCTGCCAGCAGACGTTACGCCGGGTTTATCAGTAGTGGTAGGTGTCCGACGGGGCCGGCGAGTGCACCTGCTCGTCTTCGAACTCCGAGGCCTCGATGCCGTACGCGCGTGCCAGATCCAGGATTTTGGTGGCACGGGCGATGCGCGGCAGGTCCGACCCGTTGCGGATCTCGCCGCCGTCCCGCTCGAACTCGGCGAAAAACTCTTTGGCCCAACCGATCTCTTCCTGGGACGGCGACAGGCCCTCGTTGACCACCGCGCACTGATCCGGCGACAGACAGATCTTGCCGGTCATGCCGAACTCCACGGACACCGCCGTCGCCTCGATGAGCTTCAGCGGGTTTGAACCGATGGTCGGCCCGTCGATGGCACTGGCCAGGCCCGCGGCCTTGGCGGCGATGGTGAACCGGGACCGCGCATACGCCAGGGTGGTCGGGTCTTCACCGAACCCGGTGTCGCGGCGGAAGTCGCCGATGCCGAACGCCAGCCGGAAGGTGCCCTTGGCCGCCGCGATCTCGGTGATGCGCTCCAGCCCGCGGGCGGTTTCGACCAGCGCCACGATCGGCACGTTGGGTAGCCGCTTGGCGGTCTCGGTGACGTGATCGACGGATTCGACCATCGCCAGCATGACCCCGCCCACCGGTGTGTCGGCCAGCTTCGCGAGGTCCTCGGCCCACCACGGCGTCCCGAAGCCGTTGACCCGCACCCAGTCGTTGTTGTCCGCGGAGAGCCAGCGCACCACGTTGTCGCGGGCGGTCACTTTGTCTTTCGGGGCCACCGCGTCCTCGATGTCGAAGACGACGATGTCGGCGCGAGACTGGGACGCGGCCTCGAACCGGTCGGCATGGGCGCCATTGACCAGCAGCCAGCTCCGGGCCAAGACCGGATCGAGGCGTGAGCCGATGTCGGCGGGATCCGTCGCGTCGTAGTTGGCGTGGTCATACATTGCGTGGTCGGCCGCCTCTGCATTCCGGTCGTGTCGAGCGTGTCGTCACTAACCGTAGCGGCAGGTCAACCGACCAGGGCACCGGCCAGATCCAGCGGTTCCACCTCGACACCCGCCAGATCCGCGTTGAAGTCCGGCCCCAGCAGGTGCCCGGCCTCGTGCATCTGGAGCAGCGGTCCGCTGGTGAACGTCGCGAGGTCCATCGACACGGGCGTCATGTCCTCCCACGGCCCGGTGGCGTGCCGCCCCGCATAGGCCGCGGCCGAGAAGATCAGGTGCACGATGACCGGTTCACCATCGTGCGTCAAGTAGTCGTTCGACTCCACCCAGGCGCCACGCAGGTCGGGATCGACCAGCAGCCATACCTCGTTTTCGGCTCGCACGCGAGCCACAAAGCGCTGGTAACGGGCGTGCAGGTCAGCTTGAAGATGTAAAGGCATGCCGCAGCTTACCAATAGAAACAGTTGACTATGCAAACTGTACGACGAATGTCGTGAATCGCCCACGAGGTGTGGGCGAAGGTGGTTGGATGGCCGCGTGGCAAACATCACCCGAAGTCGGACGGTGACGGCCCCACAGCAGGCGATCTGGGACATCCTGGCCGACTTCGGCGGCCTCAGTTCTTGGATGGACAGCGTCGACCATTCGTGCGTGTTGCGCCCCGGCCCCGACGGCGATCCCGTCGGCACCACCCGACGCGTGCAGATGGGCGGCAACGTGCTGGTGGAGACCATCACCGAATTCGAGCCGCCCACCACGCTGGCCTATGACATCGAGGGGTTGCCGACCCGGTTGGGGAAGATGGCCAATCGCTGGACGCTGCAACCCGCGGGCGCAGCAACCGTGGTGACCCTGACGAGCACGCTCAAGATCGGTAACCGCCCGCCGGCCCACCTGGCCGAACGGGTGTTGCTGCGCTTCATGGCCAGGCAGTCCGACGCGCTGCTGGCCGGACTCGCCCATCGATTGGAGACCACGCATGTCTGACCGCCCCGACATCGTCATCATCATGACCGACGAGGAGCGCGCGGTGCCGCCCTACGAATCGGCCGATGTCCTCGCCTGGCGGCAGCGGGCCCTCCCCGGCCGCCGGTGGTTCGACGAACACGGCGTGAGTTTCACCCGGCACTACACCGGTTCGCTGGCCTGCGTGCCGAGCCGACCCACAATCTTCACCGGCCAGTACCCCGACCTGCACGGCGTTACCCAGACCGACGGCATCGGCAAACGCTACGACGACTCCCGGTTGCGCTGGCTGCGCGCCGGCGAGGTACCCACGCTGGGCAACTGGTTCCGGGTGGCCGGGTACGACACCCACTACGACGGCAAATGGCACATCTCGCACGCCGACCTCGAGGATCCGGCGACCGGCGGCGCGCTGGCCACCAACGACGACGACGGTGTCGTCGACCCGGCGGCTGTGCAGCGCTATCTGGACGCCGATCGCCTCGCCCCCTACGGCTTCTCCGGGTGGGTGGGACCCGAACCCCATGGCGCCGGCAACGCCAACAGCGGCTACCGACGCGACCCGCTGATCGCCGACCGGGTGGTGGCGTGGCTCGAGGACCGCTACGCGCGGCGCCGCGCCGGTGACGCCGCCGCACTGCGCCCGTTCCTGCTGGTGGCCAGCTTCGTCAACCCGCATGACATCGTGCTGTTCCCGGCCTGGGCGCGGCGCAGCCCGGTGCAGCCGTCGCCGCTGGATCCGCCGCCGGTGCCGCCGGCCCCCACCGCCGAAGAGGACCTGTCGACCAAGCCAGCCGCGCAGATCGCCTTCCGCGAGGCCTACTACTCGGGATACGGTCCGACGCCGGCCATCAGCCGCACCTACAAGCGGAACGCGCAGCGCTATCGAGACCTGTACTACCGCTTGCACGCCGAAGTCGACGCTCCGATCGACCGGGTGCGGCGCGCCGTCACCGAAGGCGGATCGGACAACGCCGTCCTGGTGCGCACCTCCGACCACGGTGAGCTCCTCGGAGCGCACGGCGGCTTGCACCAGAAGTGGTTCAACATGTACGACGAGGCGACCCGGGTGCCGTTCGTCATCGCCCGCATCGGCCAGCAAGCGACACAGCCACGCGCCGTGACCGCGCCGACTTCGCATGTCGATCTGGTGCCGACCCTGCTCAGCGCGGCCGGCATCGACGTGGAGGCCGCGGCCACCGACCTCGCCGAGTCGTTCTCCGAGGTGCATCCGCTTCCCGGGCGTGACCTGATGCCCGTGGTGGACGGGGCACCCGCCGACGAGACCCGCGCTGTGTATCTGATGACGCGCGACAACGTGCTCGAGGGTGACACCGGGGCCTCGGCGCTGTCGCGTCAGCTCGGACGTGACGTGAATCCTCCTGCGCCGCTTCGCATCAAGCTGCCGGCACACGTAGCCTCAAACTTTGAGGGACTGGTGGCGCGCGTCGACGAGAGCGACGGCGGCGCCGGGCACCTGTGGAAGCTGGTGCGCACGTTCGACGACCCGGCCACCTGGACGGAGCCCGGCGTACGGCACCTGGCCGCGAACGGCATCGGCGGCGAGGCCTACCGCACCGATCCGATCGACGACCAGTGGGAACTGTATGACCTCACCACCGATGCCGTAGAGGCGGACAACAGGTGGGCCGACCCCGAATTGCATGAATTGCGAACGTATCTGCGGATGCAGCTCAAGCAAGCGCGGGCGTCGTCGGTGCCCGAACGCAACCGGCCGTGGCCCTACGCCACTCGGCAACCACCCGAAGGCAAGTCGCAAGGGGTACTGCAGCGGGTGTTCGGGCGGTTCGGCTAGACCCGAGCGTCAGGCCAGCGGCGCCAGCTGAGCCGCCAGCTCGTCGAGCCTGCGCAGCGTCTCATCGCGTGGCTCGCTCGGCAACTCCACCAAAACCCGCTCGACGCCCAGCGGCGCATAGCCGGCCAGGACATCGGGGCTCGCCTCACCCCACTGACACACCGTCACCGGGACATCGGGGCCGGCCGTCTTGCGTAACTCGTCGAGTGGCCACGACAGCAACTCCGGGGACGGGCAGATCGCGATCCAGCCGGCTCCCAGGCGGGCGATCCGCTTGAAACTGGCCGGGCCGCCACCGACGTACAGCGGCGGATACGGCTTGGTTACCGGCTTGGGCCAGCAGTAGATCGGATCGAAATCGACGTGCTTGCCGTGGAATTCGGCTTGCTCCTTGGTCCAGATCTCGATCATGGCGAGCAACCTCTCTTCGGCCACCCGGCCACGCACCGCGGGGTCGACACCGTGGTTGGCGACTTCCTCGCGCAGCCAACCCACACCCACTCCGAAGCGGAAACGACCCTGCGACACCAGATCCAGCGACGCGACCTCTTTGGCCGTGACGATGGGATCGCGTTCGGGAATCAGCGCGATCCCGGTGCCCAGCACCAGCCTTTGGGTGGCCACCCCCGCCGCGGTCAACGCCACAAACGGATCCAGCGGCCGGTAGTACTTCCGCGGCAGCTCACCGCCGCCGGGGTAGGGGCTGTCGTGGTTGACCGGGATATGGGTGTGTTCGGCCACGAACAATGACTCGAACCCGCGCTCTTCGAGGGCACGTCCCAGTTCCGCCGGCCCGATGCTCTCGTCAGTGATGAACGCCAGAACACCGAAATCCATCGCTTACTCCTCCGCGCGACTCGCGGCGAATTGCTGCCTGGCGGCATAGAGAATAGAGCCGGCGGTGTGAAAGGACGTGGTCTCGCAATACGCGGGATCGATCGGCAGATTGGCCGCACGCCGCAGCATCATCGTCGCCAGGGTGCTGTTGGTGGCATACGGAATTATCAGCACGTTCGCGCACGCGTCGCAGCTCTTGGCGCTGATGACGTGCTGATGCTTGAGCTGCCACCCTCGCCAGTTCAGATCGGGTGGGCGTTGCAGCGACGGCCAGTTGACGTTGATCCCGGTGATCTCGCCCAGCCGGTTACTGAGCGCCAGCACCAGGTCCGGCAGCTCACCACTGATCCGATCGGTACGCGGCCACCACGCACCGTCGATCTCCTGGCCCAGGTCAGATGCCAGGCTGAGTCGGATAGGGGTGGCTCGTCGGCGGGCCACCAGAGGATATGTCACGGCGCGGTCGAACAGGTGGGGCGCATCAGGATCGTTCCTTCCCACCGCCGACAACCGAACGGCTCACCGGCAAAGCTACGCCACCGGTCGCCCGGCCCCAACGGCGAGGTGGTCGTGGGCTCGATGCCACCGAACTATGCGTACTGTGGAATTAATGCCGGTTCGGCACGCAAATCCGCAATATGAGCGAGGATAGGTGGCATGGCCATACAGGACTGGCGGGACGCACCCGAGATCCATCCGTCGGAGATCCGGGTAGGTGACGCCATCGGTACGGTGGACGCCGAGCATTCCCGCTACATCGTCAAAATGATCAGCGGCCCCCAATCGGGCCGCAAGCGCTGGACGTTCTTCGGTCGCGACGACCGGGGACAGGACTACGCCAGCACGTTCGGCGAGAACGATTTGGTGCGCAGGTTCGCCAAAGCATCCTGATGGTGTAGGCGCCGACACGATGCCGAAATTCTCGCTGCCCGACGACGCGCCATCCGGGCTGACGTCCCCGGTGACCGCCAAAGTCATGAAGTACGCGTCCAAGGGGCACGTTGCGGTCTTCAAACTCACCAATGGGCACGTCGGCAACAAATGGCGCATCGGCGCCGGCCTCCGCAAGCCCGTGCCGACGCTGCTGCTCGAACATCGGGGCCGCAAGTCGGGCCGCGAATTCACCACGCCGCTGCTGTATCTCGACGACGGCGACGACTTCGTGATCGTGGCGTCGCAGGGCGGTATGCCCAAGAACCCGCAGTGGTACCACAACCTGGTCGCCAACCCCGACACCCGGATCCACGTGAAAGGCCGACGCAATCTCGAGGTCTCGGCCCGCGTCGCCACAGCCGAAGAGCGGGCCGAGCTGTGGCCGCGCTTGGTCGATCTGTACGCCGACTTCGCCAAGTATCAAAGCTGGACAGAGCGGCAGATCCCCGTGGTCATCCTTTCCCCACGTTGACCGTCAACCGGAACAGCGCGCGCTGCAGGGTCGGCAGGATCTCGGTGATGGCGATCTCGCCGGCGGCGAACCGCGCCACCAGGCCATAGGCGAGGTTCGACACGATCGGCGGCAGATCCTCGACCAGCTCGGCGTCGGCGTCGCGCAACACCGCCATGGTGGCCGGGATGACCACGTCAAGGCCACGGTCGACCAGCCGCCGGCCCCCGGGAGCCGAGCGGGCCCGGAAGTACGCCCGAAGCATGTCCGGGTGACGTTCCCACGGCTCGAAAATGGTGCGGAAGACCCGCATGAGCCCGTCGTAGACGGACTCGTCGGGATCATGCGTCTGCGTCGCCAAACCGGCGTACCGGTGCGCGTCCATCCAGCTCTCCAGCGCGGCCAGGATCAGCGCATCCCGGGTCGGAAAGCGCTTGTAGATGGTGGCCAACGACATCCGTGAGCGCTTGGCCACCTCACGCAACTGCACCGCGTCGTAGCCGTCGGACTCCAGGATGCCAACCACGACATCAAGGATGGGGTCACCGACTCGACGATCCTGATCGCCGATCGCCGCTTCGGTGCCGACCACGTGACGAACCCCTTGCCCTCGCCGGGTAACCCAGTTACCGTACCTTCTGTAACAAGGTTACTCGACGAGGAGGGCCATGGCAGGCCGGGTAGCGGGCAAGGTCGCATTCGTCACCGGCGCGGCGCGCGGGCAGGGCCGCAGTCACGCGGTGCGACTGGCGCAAGAGGGCGCCGACATCATCGCCGTCGATGTCTGCCGGGGCTTCGACAACTCCCCCGCGCCGGCGTCCTCGCCCGAAGACCTGGCCGAGACGGCCGACCTCATCAAGGGTCTGGATCGCCGCGTGGTCACCGCCGAGGTCGACGTCCGCGACTACGACGCGCTCAAGGCCGCGGTCGACAGCGGTGTCGAGCAACTCGGCCGGCTCGACATCGTGGTGGCCAACGCCGGCATCGGCACCATCGCTCCACGCCTGGACCGGATGGACGAAGACCTGTGGCAGGAGATGCTCGACGTCAACCTGAGCGGGGTGTGGAAGTCGGTGAAAGCCGCTGTCCCCCATCTGCTTTCGGGTGGTGGCGGTTCCATCGTGCTGACCAGCTCGGTGGCCGGCCTGAAGGCCTACACGCATACGGGGCACTACAACGCCGCCAAGCACGGCGTGGTGGGGCTGATGCGGTCGTTCGCCGTCGAGCTGGGGCCGAAGAACATCCGGGTCAACACCGTGCACCCGACCCACGTGAACACACCATTGTTGATCAACGACATGACTTTTCGGCTGTTCCGCCCCGACCTGGAGAATCCCGGACCAGACGACCTGGCACCCATCTGTCAGACCTTCCACACGTTGCCGATCCCCTGGGTGAACGTAGAAGACATCAGCAACGCCGTATTGTTCCTGGCCTCCGACGAGGCGCGCTACATCACCGGAGTCACGCTTCCCGTGGACGCGGGCAGCTGCCTGAAGTAAGGAAACGTCCCCGCATGACCATCGCCCCCGAGACGGACGTCTACTACGACCCCTACGACGTCAACATCACCGCGGACCCCTACCCCATTTACGCCCGCCTCCGCGACGAGGCTCCGCTCTATTACAACGAGCGCTACAACTTCTGGGCGATCTCCCGGCACGCTGATGTGGAGAAGGCGCTCTCGGACTGGGAAACGTTCTCCAACAGCCGAAGTGACATCCTCGAGCTGATCCAATCCAAGTTCCCGATGCCGCCCGGCGTGATGATGTTCGAGGACCCCCCGACCCACACCATGCTGCGCGGCGTCATGTCGCGCGTCTTCACCCCGCGGCGGATGGCGGCCATCGAGGATCAGATCCGCGCCTACTGCGTGCGTTGTCTGGATCCGCTCGTCGGCTCGGACGGATTCGACATCATCGCCGAACTCGCCTCGATGATGCCGATGCGCGTGATCGGCATGCTGCTGGGCATCCCGGAGGAAGAGCAGATCGGCGTGCGCGACGCCAATGACGCCAACCTGCGCACCAGGCCCGGCACACCGATGAAAGTCGCCGATCCAGAAGCCATCGCCGATGGCCGCATCTACGCCGAGTACGTCGACTGGCGGGCCAAGAACCCCTCCGACGACCTGATGACCTCGCTGCTCAACGTCGAGTTCGAGGACGCCGACGGAGTGACGCGCAAGCTCACCCGCAAAGAGGTGCTGCACTACACGCAGGTGGTCGCCGGGGCGGGCAACGAGACGACGGGACGGCTGATCGGCTGGCTGGCCAAGGTGCTGGCCGAGCACCCCGATCAGCGCCGGGAGATCGTGCAGGATCGGTCGCTGGTGACGCGCGCGGTCGACGAAACGCTGCGCTTCGAGCCGACAGGTCCGCACGTCGGGCGCTACACGATTCGCGACTTCGAGGCCTACGGGACCACGGTGCCGGCCGGCAGCGCGGTGCTGCTGCTCTTCGGGGCGGCTAACCGGGATCCGTTGCGCTACAAGGATCCTGACACCTTCAACATCCATCGCGACAACATCTCGCATCTCACCTTCGGCAAAGGCGTGCACTACTGCCTGGGCGCGAACCTGGCCCGGCTGGAAGGCAGGGTGGCACTCGACGAGCTGCTCAACCGGTGGCCGGAATGGGAAATCGACTACGACAGCCTCAAACTGGCGCCCACCTCGACGGTCCGGGGCTGGGAGCGGCTACGCATCGTGGTGTGACCGGGACGGGAATTAATCACCCGCCGCGGCGGTATAACAACGCATGAAACTCAACGATGCGGCGCGTCAGCTCATCGGAGCAGGTGCCGACGCCACCCTGGTCACCCTCAATCCCGACGGCAGTCCCCAGGTCAGCCTGGTCTGGGTCGCGCTGCAGTCGACGCCGGAAGGTGACGAACTCGTCACCGCGCACCTGGGCGAACACAAGAAGGTGCGCAACGTCCGCAACGATCCGCGGGTGGCGGTGACCATCGTGTCCACCGAAGACCCGGGCAAAGCGATGCGCCCCTACCTGGCCATCAACGGCACCGCTCGAATCGTCGAGGGCGGGGCGCCCGAGTTGCTCAAGGAACTCGCGCAGACCCTGTCCGACCCGAACGTATTCCCCCCGGCCGGCGCGCCGCCCGGTTTCCTCACCCGCATCCGCATCGACAAGGTCGGCGGCATCGGGCCCTGGGCCTAGCCGTCAGTCTTGCGGCCCTTCAACCGCTGCCGGCCTGCGCCGCACCGCGCCCCACAATCCGACACCGATGCCCACCGCGGCACCGCCCAGCCCGATGGCGCGCTGGGCGGGCTTCAGCTGGTCATGCACGCTGAGTCCGCCGAGCAGGTCGGCCGCGTCGGCGCCGCCCGAGGCCAGGAACCAGCCGCGGGTGTTCTTGCCCCGCAGACCCGAGACGGCGAGCAGGCCGCCGATCAGCGCGTCGCGGTAACCCATTGAGCGCAAAAGCAATTGCGCTGTCGCGGTCTGATCGTCGGGATCACCCCACAACTTGTTTGCCTTGATGGGATCCACCAGGAAGGAAATACCGGAGGCAAGCCGGATGCTGCCGGCAATGAGCGCCGCACGATCAATCGACATGGTCGGCAGCTTAGTACCGAGCACTCCGATCTCAATGAGCTTGTTGCGAAAGCGATTTATCCCGTCCCTCCGCTGAGCGGCCGGTCGATAGGATTCCCGCGACACACGAGTAAAAGGAGTCCAGGGATGACGTGGCAGATCGTGCTGTTTGTGCTGGGTTTGATCGTTGCCGGCGTCGCGGCGGTGTCGTGGCGGTTCGCCGGCAGCGACAACGGCCGTGCCCGCGGCAGGCGCGTGGCACTGGGCGCGCTTGCCGCCGCGGTGCTGTTTTTCCTCTTCGGCTGTTTCACGATAGTGGGCACCCGCCAGATCGCGATCCTCACCACCTTCGGCCGGCCCACCGGCGTCAGCCTGAACAACGGCTTCCACGGCAAGTGGCCCTGGCAGATGGCGCACCAGATGGATGGCGCCGTGCAGATCGACAAGTACGTCAAGAACGGCAGCCACGATGAACGCATCATGGTGCGGCTGGGCAATCAATCCACCGCATGGGCCGACGTCAGCATCCGTTGGCAGCTCAAGCAGCACGCCGCCCCGGAGCTTTTCCAGAGCTACAAGACGTTCGACAACGTGCGGGTCAACCTGATCGAGCGCAACCTGTCGGTGGCGCTCAACGAGGTGTTCGCCGCGTTCAACCCGCTGGACCCACGCAACTTGGAGGTGTCGCCGTTGCCGGCGCTGGCCAAGCGGGCCGCCGACATCCTGCGCCAGGACGTCGGTGGGCAGGTCGACATCTTCGACGTCAACGTGCCGACCATCCAGTACGACCAGGGCACCGAGGACAAGATCAACCAGCTCAACCAGCAGCGCGCCCAGACCTCGATCGCGGTGGAGTCCCAGCGCACCGCCGAGGCGCAGGCCAAAGCGAACGAGATCCTGTCCCGCTCGATCAGCAACGACCCCAATGTGGTGGTGCAGAACTGCATCACCGCTGCGATCAACAAGGGAATCAGCCCGTTGGGCTGCTGGCCGGGCACCGCGGCGGTGCCCACCGTGCCGGTGCCCGGGCGTTAGGCATGCCGCTCCCGTTCGCCGACGCGCTGCGCGGCCGCTGGGGCGGACGCAGGCCCAGCCTGGATCTGCTCGAGGAAATCGAAGACCTCGAGACCGAGGCGACCGAAGCGGCCCTGGACACCGTCGACCTACCGGCCGCCGATCCGGCCGTGCTGCTGCAGAAGATGGAGAACCGGCTCGTCCGCAACCAGCTGGCCCATCCCGACGTGCTGGCCCCCGAGGACCTGCGCAGACTGCGCTACATCCTCAACTTCGCCCGGCTCGCCGACTTCGAACCCGGGGCGGCGGGTCCCGGCGGCCGCCGTGGCCGCGGGGACATCTCGGTGGGCGCGGAGGTCGGGCCGTGGCGGTCCCGCGTCGTCGACGCGCTCTACGGGCCGCTGCGCGAGGAAACGGATCCGGTCAAGGCGCTGACAGCCGCGCGCGAGGTGCTGAGGACCCTGACCGACGAGCAGGACGATCAACGATCCGTCCTTATCGAACGCCACCCCAACGATTTCAGCGCCGCCGAGCTCGACGCCGAGGTCGGCTACAAGAAACTGGTGACGATCCTGGGCGGGGGCGGCGGCGCCGGTTTCGTTTATATCGGCGGTGTGCAACGCCTGTTGGAGGCCGGCCAGCTACCCGACTATCTGATCGGCTCCTCGTTCGGCTCGATCTTGGGCAGCCTGGTGGCACGGGAACTGCCGATACCGATCGAGGAGTACGTCGACTGGGCCAAAACGGTGTCCTATCGGGCCATCCTGGGGCCGGAGCGGCTGCGCCGCCGCCACGGCATGGCCGGCCTGTTCACGTTACGGTTCGACGAATTCGCCCACGCGCTGCTCAGCCGCGAGGACGGTGAACGGCTGCGGATGTCGGACCTGGCGATCCCGTTCGACGTCGTCATCGCCGGCGTGCGCCGGCAACCGTACGCAGCGCTGCCCTCCCGGTTCCGCCGTCCCGAACTCGCTGCGTTGCAGGGCCGGTCAGTTCCGTTCCGCCCCATCGGGATTGGCCCGCTGGTCGCGGCGCGCATGTGGCAGGTCTCGGCGTTCATCGACCTACGCGTGGTCAAGCCGGTCGTCGTCACCGGCGACGATCCCGCGCTCGACTTCGACGTCCTGGACGCGGCATCGTTCTCGTCGGCGATCCCCGGCGTGCTGCACCACGAGACCCGCGACCCGCGCATGCTGCCACTGCTCGACGACCTGTGCGCGGAGCGGGACATCGCGGCGCTCGTGGATGGCGGTGCGGCCAGCAATGTCCCGGTCGAACTGGCCTGGAAACGGGTCCGCGACGGCAAGCTCGGTACCCGAAATGCCTGCTACCTGGCGTTCGATTGCTTTCACCCACAATGGGATTCGCGACATCTCTGGCTGGCCCCGATCCTGCAGGCAATTCAGCTGCAGATGCTGCGCAACCTGCCCTACGCCGACCATCTGGTCCGATTCGATCGGACCCTGTCGCCGATCAACCTGGCACCGTCGGCCGCCGCGATCGACCGCGCGTGCCGCTGGGGACGGAACAGCGTCGACAAGGCCATCCCGGTGACGTCGGCACTGTTGCAGCCCACGTGGTGGGAAGGTGACGCCCCCGCGGCACCCAGCACGGAGCCCCAGGAACGCGCGAAGTCGGTGGCCTCGTCGATGAGTTCGGTGATGGCCGCGATCCAGGCGCCCAACAGCCGCTTCGCCCGCTGGCGCGGCCGTCGCCTGACCTGACCGGCGACCGCAGACTACGATGACCCACATGTCCGACCCGGAGGAATCGGGGAACCTGGCGTGGTCGCGCGGTAACGACGTGCCGGCCGTCACGAACATGCCGGCCGAGGCCGACGACCGCCAGCAGGCCGCCGGCGCGCCGGCCGACATCGACCAAACCTGGCTCACCGCCTGGAGCCGCGCCGCCGCGCTGCTGTTGACGTGCCTGGCGCTCGCCATCGTGATCGTGGTGGTCGGCTGGGTGATGGCCACCGACAACAAATCGAACAACGCCTCACAACCGGCCGGCACCACCGCCGCGTCGAGCCGTGCCTCGGCAACCACGACCACCACCGTCTCCTCGACGCCGGACCAGGACAACCGCTACATCGCAGCGCTCAACGAAAAGGGCATCGAATTCGCGAATCCCGACGTGGCCGTACACAACGGGAAAACGGTGTGCCAGAACCTCGATGCCGGCATGACCGTGCAGCAGATAACGGCGCAGTTTCAGCAGGACAGCCCCGATTTCGCTGCTAACGCCAACGATTTCGTCGCGGTGTCCGTCCGCGCCTACTGCACGCAGTACAGCAAGTTGGTCGCCGCCTTCTGATCAGTCGGTGGCCCGCCGGAAGGCGCTGACCAGTTCGGCAAGCGCCCCGGTCGCGTGCTCGGGGTCGCGCGGCAGCCCGCCGCTGAACCGGATGTCGGTCGCTCCGTCGGCGACGAGCTGTGTCGCAGCATCGATGCAGGCGGCGACGTCGATGGAGCGGTCGGAGGCTTTCACCAACGCCGCGGACCCCTGCACCTGCAGACCGCTCGGGTCGCCGCCGGCGTCGGTGATCGCCTTTTTCATGGCCGGCACGGCGCCTTTGAGGTCGCTGATGGCGGGTCCCCATGGGATCCAACGTTTTCCGAATCTGCTCAGTCGTCGTGCCACCGCCGGATTGACCGTTCCGCTGACCCAGATCGGGATACCCCCGGCCTGCACCGGTTTTGGCATTTGGTGAATGCCGTCGAAGGACAATTCCGGGGATTCGTAGGTCGCGCGCTGTTGGGTCCACAACGTCTCGCACACCTCAAGGGTGTGGTCGAGCAGACGCCCGCGCCGCTCGAACGCCAGACCAGCCGCCTCGTACTCCTCGCGTTGCCAGCCGATGCCCACACCCAGGTCCACCCGACCGCCCGACAAGGCATCTAAGGTGGCCAGTTGCTTGGCCAGCACCGCCGGGCGCCGCAGGGCGGCCAATAACACCCCGGTGCCGAGCCGGATGCGTTCGGTGGTGGCAGCCACCGCGGTCAGGAGCACCACGGGTTCCAGCCAGTGCCCGTCCGGGCCGGTCGGCTGGCGTCCTCCCGCGGTTCCACCCAATGCCGGGTCGCTGTAGGCGGCCAGGTTCTCACCGAATACCACGTGGTCGGACACCACCACCCGGTCAACACCGGCCGCATCCATGGCACGCGCGGTATCAAGGGTCGCTTGCCAGTCCGGCTCCGGGTCGTCACTGAAAGTGCGCAGATACAGCGAGAGTTTCGGACGATCCGTCATGGGTCGAGAGTATCGGTCGAGAACGCTCTTACCGCTATCGTGCAGGGAGCGGCGACGGTGCTGCGCCCCCGGATCGAGGCAGGTATTGCAATGGATCTTGGTTTTGCCGGTGCGACAGCGGTGGTCACCGGAGGCAGCAAGGGCATGGGACTGGCCATTGCCGAGAGCCTGGGCGCCGAGGGCGCGTCGGTCGCCATCATGGCCCGTGGCCGGATCGCACTCGACGCTGCCGCCGCAAAGATTCGCTCGGCCGGCGCCCCCGAGGTGCTGGCCGTCGAGGTGGACATGTCCGACGCGCAATCGATCATCGCCGGTTTCGGCGCGGTGGCCGACCGGTGGCCTTCGCTCAATGCGCTGGTCCACACCGTCGGACCGAGTGCCGGATCGTTCGACGATCTCGACGACGCGGGTTGGCATGCGGCGTTCGAGCTGGGCGCGATGTCGGCGGTGCGGTCGATCCGGGCCGCCCTCCCCCAACTGCGCGCGGCCGATTGGGCGCGCATCGTGACGCTGTCCGCCCATTCCATCCAGCGGCAGAGTCCGCACCTGGTGGCCTACACCGCGGCCAAGTCGGCCCTGTCCAGCGTCACCAAGAACCTATCCAAAAGCCTTGGCCCCGAGGGTATTCTGGTGAACTGCGTATGCCCCGGTACGATCGTGACGGCCAGCTTCACCGAGGTGCTCAAGGATACGCTGGCGCTCGACGGCCTGGATTCGTCCGACCCGCACGATGTGATGCGCTGGGTGGAGAAGACCTTCCATCACCCCTGCGATCTCGGCCGGGCCGGACTGCCGGAGGAGATCGCCTCGGTGACAACGTATCTGGCTTCCCGCCGCAACGGATATGTGACCGGCGCGACAGTGAACGTCGACGGCGGGTCCGACTTCATCTAGCCTTTCGAACGGGGCCGACGGCTGCCCGGTTCTCCTTGCGGTAGGCCGAGCTCCGGACCACGAACCAGGTGGCCAGCGGGCGCACCAGACGGATCAGCGGCACCAGCAGGCCGAATTCCCGCCGCATATCCCGCAATTGGTCATCAAGACCGCGCGTCTGGTACTGCAGCAGACGCTGGCTTTCTTCGGTGTCCACCCAGTCGCCGAAGAACCGGGGCGGGGTTGTCTGCACGTAGGCGTCAGCGGGGACGGGGCCGATTCCGATCGCACCCATCAGCGTGTTGGTGAATTCGTAATAAGTGGTCCGGCAACTCTTCCCGCCGGCGATGTACAGGGTCTTCCCGATCGCTTCCGCACATCCCACCGCACGCGCGAATGCCGTTCCCGCGTCGGCGGGATGGAGGAACTCGAATCGCGCGTCGGGACTGAACTCGAACATGATGCTCGGATCCTGGCTCTGCAGGTGGATAGGCGAGGCCGCCGCGAGTCGCAGGATGCTCCACTGCAGACCCGATTGCCGAATTGCCTGCTCGCAGGCCGCCTTCTGCCGGCCGTACTCGTCGGTCGGTGAGACCGGCATGTCCACCCGCAGCGGCGGCTCACGGTCTTGAATCTCGCCGCACACCCCGATGGACGACGCGAAGACCAGACGTTTGGCAGCGGGTGACTCTTCCATGCGCGCGATCAGGTTCCGGGTCGCGTCGAGGTTAACCTTCTGCGCCAAAGCGGGCGACCGTTCCGAGGCGGGCGGAATGACGGCGGCCAGGTGGATCACTGCGTCCACGTCCTGCAACGCCTGCCGCACAGAGTCGTCAGACGTGATGTCGCCCCAGAAGAAGTCCACTCGGGGGGCGAAGGAGGATGCCAGTTTTCGGGCTCGACGCGACGGAAGATCGAACGCGACCACGTCGTGGCCTTCCCGCAGCAGGGCTTCGAGCGTCGAGAGGCCGATATTGCCCAGCGCACCCGTCAACAGCACTCTCATGCTTCAGCCTCGAATCGGTGTCGGTGCGGCGAGTTCGCGCAGCGAACCCAGGAACAGCTCATCCATCCGCGGACTCAGGTCGGCCAGGGTTGGGGCGGTGGCATAGCCGACCGAACCGAAAACCCTTTGCAACGAGCATGTGTCGGCGGTAGGACCGATGGAGAGACACAGGCAGGCGATGCCGTCGGTGCGCAGCTCCGCCAGCGCCTTGGCGGCGTCGGCTTCGGCGTAGCGGCCTTCGTAACCGTCGTCGTACGGGTACCCATCAGAAAGCACGATGAGCAGCCGGTTCGGGGTGCCGGCCTCGGTCTTGAGGATCTCCCCCGCACCCCGGATCCCCGCCCCCAGTCGCGTATAGCCGGATGGCTCAAGCTGATTGAGCCGGGCCCGTCCCACCGCGCCGAATCGTTGTCCGAAGGTCTTGATCGCGGGCAGGTGAACGGCGTGCCTGCCATGGGACCGAAAGGCGTAGACAGCCACGCGATCCCCGAGCTCTTCGAGCGTAGCGGCCATCGTGGCGGCCGCCCTGCGTTGGTGATCGTGGACGGCCAGACCCTCCGAATCGGTGTCGGTGGCAGAACCCGAAGCATCGAGCAGGATCAGGACGCCGAGGTTGCGCTCGAGCTTGCGGCGATCCAGGTATACGTGTTCGGGCGGTGAATAGCCGGAGCGCAAGTCCACGAACAGGTCTGTGAGGGCTTCGACGTCGAGCTCGTCGCCGTCGGGTCGGGCGCGCAATAACTTGGGGCCCAGACCGATCCGGGACAAGCGCCGTCGGAGCACGTCGTCGTGGATGATTCCAGCCTCCGCGAGGTCAGCCGCCGCCGTGAGCGGGAAGGCGATGACCCGACACCACTGGTCCCGGTACCGCCGGCGGTGCACGTCCCATTCCGGATGCCAGGCGCCGCCCACGCCGACGGCAGCACCGGGCTTGCCGTCGTCGGTGAAGTGGATCCGGGTGGGCACCGGCCGGGCCTCGGGACCGGCCGCGCCGGCCCGGCGGACCGCCCGGCTCCGCAATTCCGCACCCGCGGCGCCCTGCCCCGCCGAGCGCGAACGGCCGAACAGTTTGCGGAAGTAATCCGACAGCGCCGGTGAGCCGGAAAGCGGGTTCTCGAACAGTCTCAGGATCTTGCTCGAACCCGACCGATCCCCCTCGTCAGAGTCGTCGTCGGCCTCCGGCACATCCGTTGGCCAAAACTGCAATTGCAGCTCTTGGTCAGTTGCTCTACCGCCGAACGCGGGGGCGGGCGCGAGCAGGCGCGAGGGTCTGATCACCCCGAACCACGGAGGCGGATAGGCGACCTCGGCTCGCCCGCGTGCGACTTCCAGCGACTCGGCCGCCGTCGTCGTGCGTGGACCGGCAACGAAGTTCAGCCCAGCAGCGAGCGGAAGGCGTTGAGCGAGTTGGTCGATCACCCGTTGGCCTTCGACCGACAGATAACGCCGCGCGACCGACGGACGGGTCCGCAACGACTTGACCAAACTGCGGTCCAGGCTTCCCGCGCCCAGCAGTGCACTCTGCACCAGCATCTCGCGGCGCTGGTGCGCTACGCCGCCGCCCGCCGAGACAAAGACGACCTGTCCGTCCGTGTAAGCGGCCTGACCGGCCGGTGCCTGCGCGACATCTACCGACCTGCCCGCGACATGGGTGGCCAATAGCCGGAAGATGTTGGGGTCGAATGCTGTCACGGCTGCGGCAATATGGCATCCACGAGTTCACCGAGCGCGCGCACCACATCCCGGTCGTCGGAGAGGACTTGGACGATCGCCGAGCGGACGGCGCTGCGCAGGCTCAGGCCTTCGGCGACGAGGCCACCGGCCAGGATCAACATCCGGGTGGACGCCACTTCCCGCAGCGGTGAACCATCGAGGTTTCTGATCGCGCTGCCCAGGTTGACCAGCAGACGCGCTGTCTCCCTGGCGATTCCGGCTTCATGGGCGACGACTTCGGTCTCGGCCTCGGCCGGCGGGAACTCGAGCTCGATCGCGATGAAGCGCTGGCGCGTCGATTCCTTGAGATTCTTCAGGACACTCTGATAGCCGGGGTTATAGGAGATGACCAACTGGAATCCGGGGGCCGCGGACAGTGTGGTGCCGAGCCGATCGACCGGCAGCTCGCGACGGTGATCGGCCAACGGATGAATCACGACGGTCGTGTCCTGCCGCGCCTCCACCACCTCGTCCAGATAAAAGATCGCGCCCGTGCGCACCGCCCGGGTCAACGGCCCGTCCACCCAGACCGTCTCACCCCCCTTGAGCAGAAACCGGCCCACCAAATCCGCCGACGTCATGTCCTCGTGCCCGGCAACGGTGATCAGCTCACGCCCGAGGCGGTGAGCCATCGCCTCTACAAAGCGGGTTTTCCCACATCCGGTGGGACCCTTCAACAACACCGGCAAGCCGCGCCGAGCAGCGGCGCCGAACACCTCCACCTCATCACCGATCGGCCGGTAGAACGGGGACCCTGAATCCGCATGCAGCGTCGGCGGGCGACTATCGGTCAACAACTCAGTTCCCCCGCTTGAAGGGAACGATCGTGGGCAGGGTCACTCCCGGCGGAAGTACGAAGTGGCCCTGCGGATCAATGTGGCCGGAGTTCCTGCCCGGGATCGGCAGTGCCGGGTCGGGGCAGAGCCGGTCGGTCCCGTCACCACAGATGCCCATGGTGAAGTAGGAGCGCTCCAGCAGATCTTTTGGCCAGGACTCGGCGTGCAGGGCGAACCATTGCGCGGGGATGTTGTAACAGACGAAGAAGAACATGCTGCATGCGGCGAAAATGGCGAGAAAACGGGTGATTTGCTGTTTGGCGAACCCGCCGCGGATGTCTTCGGTCCCCCGTTCGACGAAGGTACGGCCACGATCGTCGGTGAAGTAGCGCAGCGCGCACAGGCCCGCCTGCACGCCTCCCCACATGAGCCCTTCGTAGACCGGCCACTGGTAGTAGGTGCCGGCGTTGATCGAGAGTGCCTTGATGGCACCGGGATAGGTGAACAGTCCCATCGGCATCAGAAACAAGCCCTCGATGACGAAGTCGAAGAAAAAGGTCCAGACGATGAGTACACCGATCAGCTTGACGTTGCTGATGTTCGGCCAGCGCACCTTGGCCCGGCGCATGACCCAGCAGCCAAGCATCGTGCAGAGCAGCACCCCGAACGAGTAACCCGGCGCATTCATCAGGATGGGTTCGGCCATCATGCGGCCCGGCTCACCGAAGGAGACCCAACCGGGAATGTCCTGCACCCAGGAACCGCGGTTCCACATCCAGGTGTTGTAGGTGCTCCAGGTGTTGAAGTAATTCAGCAGAGGGTCCTGGAAGAACAGCAGGCCGCAGGCCACCAGCAGCATGCCGTCCAGGGTGATAAGCCGCTCTCGGCGCCACGGCCGAATAATGAAGTGCCACAGGCTAAGTGGTAGTCCGACGATAATCACACCGGTCCAGGTGAGCAGGATCGCCTTCATGTACATGGGCGGATCGCTGGGCCCAGTGGGCACTCGCTCGAAGTTCGGTCCGGTGATCCACCGGATCCACACATAGAGCTGGAAGGCCAGGATGGCGCCCCCGATGACCGCCCAGATCCGGACGGGCTTCAGCGACGGCTGCACCCGGCCGGCGGACAGCGCATCGATGCTCGACAAACTGCTCATGACGCGTCTCCCTCCCGATGGGCACGGTCTCCACCGGCTCGGGAACAGTAACCGCGCCGGACGCTAATATACCAATCAGTATCTCAGTAACCAATGGTTCGCCAGGATTCTGTGGCACAATTTCACCCATGGTCGAGCGGTGGACGCGGGAACGGCGCCTTGAGCACACCCGGTCGCTGCTGCTTGACGCCGCCGAAGAGGTCTTCGCCGAGAAGGGTTTCATGGCAGCGTCTCTCGATGACATCGCCCATGCCGCCGGCTACACCAAGGGCGCCATCTACAAGCACTTCGCCACCAAAGAAGAGCTGTTTCTGGCCGTCAACGACCGGTACTGGCGCCGGTATTTCGACAACTTCGCCGAAGTGATGTCGACGGCGACACAGATCGGGGCGCGTGAGCTGGACGAGATCGCCGAACGCTGGCGCCAACTCGGTCGCGACCGCGGCGCCCTGCACGCCGCCCTCGGCCACGAATTCACGCTCTATCTGCTTCGGAATCCGGACGCGCGCGAGCGGGTGGCCGCAAAGCGCACGGAAGTCGTTGACGCGCTTGCGAAATTTATCATCAAGGGGATCGAGCGGCTGGGCGGGGGCCTGCTGATCCCGCCCCTGACATTCGCTCACATACTCGTTGCGACCACCAATTCGATCGAATTGGTAAGCCAACTCGATGATGCCGACCTCTACCGGCCAATCCTGGATCTGTATATGTCCGTCATCAAACTGCCGTCAGCCGCAAAGCGCTGACCGCCGCTTAACCTCGCGGCTCAAAGGGAACCGTCCTGGGCAGCGTCGCGCCCGGCGGCAGGACCAGCCTTCCGTCCGTGTCAATGTAACCGGACCGCTTGGTCGGCACCGGCACAACGGGATTCGGGCAGGGCCGGTCGGTCCCGTCACCACATATGCCGCCGATGAGGTACGAACGCCGCTGCACATCCTCGGGCCACGGGTCGGCATGCATGCCGAGCCATTGCGCGGGAACGTTGTAGAAGAGGAAGAAGCAGGCGCTGACCCCGCCGAAAATGGCGAGGAAGCGGACGAACTGCTGGGGCGCCACCCCGCCGGGAACACTGTCCAGACCCCGCTCGACGACCGTGCGGCCGCGGTCATCGGTGAAATAACGCAGGCAACAGAGCGCCGCCTGAACACCACCCCACATCAACCCTTCGTAAACCGGCCACTGGTAGTAATGCCCGGCATTGAGCGAAACCGCCCGGATAGCACCGGGATACGTGTAGAACCCGATGGGCAGCAGGATGCAGCCCTCCATCACCAGATCCAGCACGAAGGTGCACGCATAGGTCACCGCGATCAGCCGCAGGTTGCTGATACTGGGCCATCTCGCCTTGATTCTGCGCATCACCCAGCACCCGACGATCGTGATCAGCAGCACGCCGTACGCATAACCCGGGGCATTGGTCAACAGCGGCTCGGCGACCTGCCGGCCAGGCTCCTCCGGCGAGACCCAACCCGGGATATGCGACGACCACGAACCGCGGTTGAACAGCCAGGTGTTGTAGGTGCACCAGGTGTTGAGATAGTTCAACAGCGGGTCCTGGAAAAACATCAAACCCATTGACAGAAACAACATCCCGTCGAGGGTTATCCGCCGCTCGCGCCGCCACGGCCGGATGAAGAACCACCACACAGCGAGCGGCAGACCGGCCCACAGGATGATCGCGTTGGCCAGCAGTGGCACCTTCATGTACAGCGGCGGATCGCTCGGGCCGGCGGGGACCCGCTGGAAGTACGGTCCGGTGATCCAGCGGAGCCACACGTACAACTCCAGGATCAGCACCGCGCCACCGACCACTGCCCAGATACGGACCGCTTTGACCGAGGGCTGGGCCTGACCACGCTCGGGGACTGCATTGATCGATTCGGTGACTGTGGTTGCGCTCTCGACTCGTTCGCCCATGGCGTCGTCCCCCTCTACTCGCGCGGCAACCCCGCGAATATACCAGTGAGTATCTGACCGACGAACAAGAATCTGTGGCCGCAGCCGGGCGGCCGGTTAGCCTCGTACATGCTGAAGATCGGCGTCCAGATCCATCCGCAGAACACCACGATGGCTGCGTTGCGCACGGCGTGGCAGGGCGTCGACGACATCGGCGTCGACAGCCTGTGGACCTGGGATCACTTCTTCCCGCCGTTGTACGGATCCCCCGATGAGGCCCATTTCGAGGGCTGGCAGATCCTCGCCGCGATGGCCGTCACCACCGCCAAGGTCAACCAGATCGGCATGCTGGTGACCGGCTGCGGCTACCGCAATCCCGACTTGTTGGCCGACATGGCCCGCACCCTCGATCACCTCTCGAGAGGACGCGCCGTGCTGGGCATCGGATCGGGGTGGATGGACAAGGACGAAGTCGAATACGGCTTCCCGCTGCGAACCCCCGCCCAGCGACCCGACCTACTGGCCGAGGCGCTGCCGCGCATTCGGCGCCGCATCGGCCTGCTGCGGCCGGGCCCTATCGGCCCGCTGCCAATCCTGATCGGCGG
Organism: Mycobacterium asiaticum; assembly: GCF_001668675.1. Classification (GTDB taxonomy): domain Bacteria; phylum Actinomycetota; class Actinomycetes; order Mycobacteriales; family Mycobacteriaceae; genus Mycobacterium; species Mycobacterium asiaticum_D. The sequence goes on from NZ_LZKQ01000331.1 coordinate 61,047, forward strand.
CAACGGCGAACGGCGCACCCTTCGACTGGTGGCCGAGCATGCCGACATGTGGAACGGCTACGGCGACGCCGAGACCATCCGCGCCAAGAATCGGGCCATCGACCGGTGGTGCGCGGAGATCGGCAGGGACCCACGCGAGATCGAGCGCACCGTCTGGATAGAGCGGGTTGATGCCGAACTCATCGAATCCCTCGCCACAGCGGGTGCCGACCACCTGATCCTGGGCCTGCGGGCGCCCTACGACCTGCAATCGGTCGAACGCCTGGCGGCGGCCCGCAGCGTTTAGCCCCGGTCGGCACGGGTATGCGATTGTCACCGGCGCACAGCCCAGCGCGCCCTTCAGACTCCGCCACTCATGGAGGTGTGTTCGGCATGTCCGAAATGATCGTTCAGACCCCTGACGAAGTTGTCAGCTTCCTCAAAGCCCAGCATGACCTGATCGAGGACATGTTCGACGAGGTGTTGCACGCGTCGGACCCGCGAGCCCGCGAGAAGCCGTTCATCGAGTTGCGTCAACTGCTCGCCGTGCACGAGACGGCCGAGGAGATGGTGGTGCACCCGCGGCTGCGCAAGGAAGCCGCCGACGGCGACGCGATCGTCGAAGCCCTGCTGCATGAAGAGCACGAGGCCAAGACGTTGCTGTCCAACATCGAAAGCCTGGACGTCACGTCGCAGGAGTTCGTGACCGAGTTGAGCAAGCTGCGCGACGCCGTGCTGGCCCACGCCGAGCACGAGGAACTCGAAGAGTTTCCCAAGTTGCAGAAAGAAGTCGACGCCGATGACCTCAAGCGCATGGCGGCCGCGGTCAAGGCCGCCGAGGCCATCGCGCCGACCCGGCCGCACCCGGGCGTGGAATCGGCGAAGCTCAACCTCGCCGTCGGGCCGTTCGCGTCGATGCTGGACCGCGCCCGTGACCTGATCAAGCAAGCAATCGGCTAGGAGCATTGATGAGTTCACCCGAACCGCGTGAAGAGCAAGACCAGGACCAGGCCGCGCAGGCCGCCGAGACCGCCGACGATGACAGCGTCGTCTCGCCGCCGGCGTACCCCGCGTACTCCGTCCCCCCGCCGGAGGGGCTCGCGGGTAACGAGGACGGCTGAGCCAACCTGGATACTCTGGACCAAGTGAGCGTCACACCCGATATCGCCGTCCCCCTGCAGGACCGCTTTTCCCGCGAGCTGCCGGAACTGGCGGTGCCCTGGAAAGCCGAGGTACCGCCGGATCCGCGACTGCTGGTGCTCAATGAGCCCCTGGCCGTCGAACTCGGCTTGGATCCCGCCTGGTTGCGCAGCGGCGACGGACTGCGGTTTCTGGTGGGCAACCTGGTGCCCGAAGGGGCGGCGCCGGTGGCGCAGGCCTACGCCGGCCACCAATTCGGCGGTTACGTGCCGCGACTGGGAGACGGGCGCGCCCTGCTGCTCGGCGAGGTGACCGATACCCACGGGCGGCTGCGCGACATACACCTCAAGGGTTCGGGACGTACGCCGTTCGCCCGCGCCGGTGACGGCCTGGCCGCGGTGGGACCGATGCTGCGCGAGTACATCATCAGCGAGGCGATGCACGCGCTGGGTGTGCCCACCACACGGTCCCTCGCGGTGGTCGCCACCGGACAACCGGTCGAGCGCGACACGGTCCTGCCGGGTGCCTTACTGGTCCGCGTCGCGAGCAGTCACCTGCGCGTTGGTAGCTTCCAATATGCCTCCGCGACAAGAGATATCGAGTTGCTGCGGCGGCTGGCCGACCATGCCATCGCACGCCACCACCCGCACGCCGCCGACGCCGAACGCCCTTACGTCGCACTGTTCGAGAGCGTCGTGGCGGCCCAGGCGTCGCTGGTGGCGAAATGGATGCTGATCGGGTTCGTGCACGGTGTGATGAACACCGACAACGTGACGATCTCCGGGGAGAGCATCGACTACGGACCGTGCGCCTTCATGGAGGCCTACGACCCCGACACCGTTTTCAGTTCGATCGATTACTGGGGGCGCTACGCCTACGGCAACCAGCCCACCATCGCCCAATGGAACCTGGCCCGGTTCGCCGAGGCACTGCTCCCGTTGTTCTCCGAGGACCCCAATCAGGGAGTCGTGTTGGCGGAGAACGCGTTCGGCGGCTTCCAGCACTACCAGACCGCGTGGGAATCGGGCATGGCCGCCAAGCTGGGCCTGGCCACCGACAAGGCCACGCCGCTGATCGACGAGCTGCTTACCCTGCTGCAGGAAAGCCACGTCGACTACACCTCGTTCTTCCGCCACCTCGGCGGCGCCGCACGTGGTGGCGCCGAAGCGGCGCGCGGACGCTTCGTCGACCCCGCACGCTTCGACGACTGGGCGACGCGTTGGCGGGCGCTGGGTCCCGACGCCGAGCTGATGGATCGGGTCAACCCGATCTACATTCCGCGCAACCATCTCGTCGAGGAAGCGCTGGCCGCCGCAACGGCGGACGACCTCGAGCCGCTCGATCACCTGCTCGACGCCATCACCGCGCCGTACACCGCGCGGCCGGGGCTCGAGCGCTACGCGGCGCCGGCGCCGGTGGATTTCGGCGTTTACCGAACCTTTTGCGGCACCTAGTCACGAACATGGCCGGCGTGTACCGCGCACCGCTGCGATCCCGCAGCGACGATGTCGACCCGCGTGCCACCTTGGAACATGCCCTCCGGAAAGGCTTGTGCGGCTTCGGACAACGGGTGCGCACGCCCACCGAAAGGGACCGTCTCGAACGCCGCGTGGCGCGCTTCGCCGAGGTGCCCGATGGGTCGTTCGTGTGGACGCGCGACCAGGATGGGTTGTACTGGCTCGGCCGAATCGCCGGCCCGTACTTCTATGCCGACGACGATGACGCGGCCGCGGTCGATCTGGTGCACGTGCGGGGGTGCGACTGGCTGGCCGAGCCGCTGCTGGAACCGCAGGTGCCCGCCGCGGTCGTCGCCACCTACGGACGCGGCGGCCGCAACTTCCAGCAGACCCATCACCCGTCGGTCGGTCAAGAGACACAACGGATCTGGGACGCTAGTCGGTCGGCTCGGTAGTCCTCAGCGCGGCGGCGGCGATATTGCGGGCGCTGGCGGCCGCGGGGTATCCGGCATATCCGGCGGCGTGGTAGATCACCTCTTCGATCTCTTCGGCGGTGATGCCGTTGCGCAGCGCGATCGGGAAATGGACCTTGAGTTCCTCGCCGGCACGCAGGGCGATCAGCACCCCCAGGGTGACGAGGCTGCGGGAGCGTCGATCCAGTCCCGGTCGGGTCCACAGCGCGCCGAAAACGTGGGCGAGCGCGAGGTCGCCCAATTCGTCGGCGAAGCCGCCGGCCCGGGTCGACGTCAGGTCATCCGGGATCAGACCCGGCAGCATTTCGCGAAAGACGTTGAGCCCCTGAGTTCGCAGGTCGGTCAAGGTGGTGCCTCTCTATGCGTTGGGTTCGCGGGAGATCTGATAATCGATGAACGCATCCCAGTCCTCGACTCGGCGGCGCAACAGCTCACGCACGCTTGGATGCGAGGTCACGAAGAAGCGATTGGTCAGGATCGCCTCGACCACAAGCTCACCGACCGTTGCGGCATCGAGCAACTCGAACTCACCGGGCAACCGCATGGGCACACCCGAGCCGAAACTCGGCACATCGCGGGCGATGTTGGTCAGCACCGGACCCGGACAAAGCAGGGTGACACCAATGTTCTTGGGCCGCAGATAAATTGCCAAAGCCTCGCTTATCTGCACAATGGCGGCCTTGGTCGCTGCGTACGGCATCCGGTCGTAGGAGTAGGTGTACAGGCCTGCGAACGACGACGTATTGACGATGTGGCCCTCGGCCTGGTCGACCAGCACCGGCAGGAACGCGCTGTTGCTGCGGACGACGGACATGAGGTTGACCTCAATGATGCGCTGCCACTCCGCCACCGGAATGTCTTCGGGCAGACCATTGGTGAGCACACCGACGTTGTTCATCACGATGTCCACCCGGCCGAACTTCTCGATTGTCCAGTCGCGCAACGCTTCGAAGGCCTCCGGGACGGCGACGTCGGTCGGATAGGCGACCGCCGGCGTCCCATGACCAGTGATGTCGTCGGCGACGGCCGCGGTGGCGTCGCGGTCGACCGCCACGACCGACGTCCCGCGCCGCGATAACGCGCGAGCGGTGGCCAGCCCGATCCCGCTGGCGGCGCCGGTGATGACCGCGACCTTGTCCTGCAGCGTCCGCATCGGTTCGACCACCTATTTCTCGACCAGGACCTCGCCCTCGAGTCCATCCGGGTCGCGGAAGAAGACACTACGCACCGCGCCGAAATCGTTGACCGTGCCGTCACTGGCGCCGTGTTCGATCAACCGTTGCCGGATCGTCTCGAAACTCTCGGCCGACGCAGCTTGCAGACCGAAATGGTCCAGCCTTCCCCGTCCCCACATCGGTGTCTGACGGTCGGGCTCCGGATTGCCCTCGATGGTCACCACATTGAGTTCGGTGTGCGGCCCGATGCGGATCATCGTCATCGTCTCGTCGCCCTTCTCGCCGTGCGGCTTGGTCGGCCCGACCTCAGCCTCGAAAACCTCGGTGTAGAACACCCGTAACCGGTTGATGTCCTTGGCGACGAGCGCGATGTGGTTGATCCCGTTCAGTAGCACAGCCGCTCCTTGCGTTTCAGGTTGCCGACGCGGAACGGCGGTGCCGCAGAGATTGCACCAGGTGCACGATGGTCACCACCACGGCGCCGACGATTGATCCGATGACCGCCGACAGGCCGGTGTTGACCACCCAGGCCAGCACGCCGCCGATCGCGCCGCCGGCATCGTGCACCCACTGCTCGGCGTGGTGCACCCAGCCGTAGGGGGTGTGCCAGCCGACGTGTTCGCTCCCGGTGAGCAGGATGTGACCGCCCACCCAGAGCATTGCGGCGGTGCCGACCACGGAGAGCACGGAGAGCAGTTTGGGCATCCCGGCCACTAGGCCGCGTCCGATCACCTTGCCAAATCGGGACGATGTCTTGGTGAGGCGCAGCCCGACATCGTCCATCTTGACGATCGCGCCGACCACGCCGTAGACCGCGACGGTGATCACCAGCGCGACGATGATCAGGATGACCAGCCGCGGCACGAATCCCAGCTGAGCAACCTCGTTGAGCGCGATCACCATGATCTCGGCCGACAGGATGAAGTCCGTCCGGATCGCCCCGCTCACCACGTGATCCTCGTTCTCCGGCTCGGCGCCGTCGTGCTCGTGGCCGGCCAGGCTGCTCCAAACCTTCTCGGCGCCTTCGTAACACAGGTACGTCGCCCCGAGCATCAGGATCGGACTGAGCAGCCAGGGCGCAAACTGACTGAGCAGCATTGCGCCGGGCAGGATGAACAACAGCTTGTTGCGCAGGGATCCGAGCCCGATGCGCTTGATGATCGGCAACTCGCGCTCGGCGGAGATTCCCTCGACGAACTGGGGCGTCACCGCAGTGTCGTCGACGACCACCCCGGCGGCCTTCGCCGTCGCCCGTCCGGCCGCACCGCCGATGTCGTCCAGGGACGAAGCGGTCAGCCGCGCAAACAGCGCGACATCGTCGAGGAGTGCGAACAGACCCGCACTCATCGCGACTGCTCCATGGCGCTGGAGATTACTCGGATCACCACCGATCGGCCCATCACGCCGGCCTGCTGCCGATTTCCAGACCTGCCAGCGTGGAGGTGCCTTCGAAGATGGTGCGGCCCCATTCCCGCACCCGCAGGTGCAGGGTGCCGGCCAGGTGTTCGTAGTCGGTGTCGATGTTGCGCCGCTCGGCCGGCAAGGGCACCGGAAGCACATGCGGTCCGGCTGACGTGCCGTGCCCGTCGAGTTCGACACGATAGCGCGCGGTGCGCGCGACGATGTGCCAGCGCTGCAAATCGCAACTGGCTGACACCAGGGCCGGCGGAGTGAGTCGCAGCACCCGATCCTCAAGTCGCACAACAACTCCCGTCACATCGCGCTTCAACGGCCCCAACTCGAGCAGGCCGCCGGAGAAGGCCACCGAAACATCAGCATCGCTGAAATCGTGGGCCTGTCCCCACCACCAGCGCAACGGAAAGCCGGCTCCCCAGTTGCGTTCGCAGTACAGCGTGGCATCGCTGAAGGTCCACTTTTGGTCTTTGTGCGTCACCGTCCCGGACGCTTTACCGCCAAGCCGGTACGGGTGCCAGTACTGGTTCAGGAAGGGTACGGACGAGAACACACCGCCACCGCCGAAGGGTTTTGGCCACTCGTACGGCTCGTGGAACCTCAGGTCGACTCCGGTGTCACCGAGGGTCATCTTCAGCCGCTCGCGGCTCGCGTCGATGAAGTCTCCGCCCGAGTCGGCTCGCACCGAGAAGTGCCGTTGATCGGCCCGCACGCCGTCGACCGCCGCCGACCGCACCACCCCGCCGGGGTGCAACGCGATCGCCGCGGTCGACCAGTCCCCGCCCGGGTGCCGGTTCGCGCTGCACAGGGCGACCACCACCCGACCCTCGGCTGGGTCGGAGAGCCGCCAGAACCAGCCCTCCATCTCGGTTCCATGGGATGGGACCGGATCCCCGAACGGCACATCGGCGCCGCTTCGCCGATACAACGAGACCAGCTTGGGGATGACCCCAGAATTTGCCACCGAATCGACGAGCTTCACATCTCGTCTGGTACCCGCCACCCCCGGGGATGAACCCGTGCGTTCATTCACTTGCCGCCTGCTGCGGATTCGGCGAGATAGGCGACGATCGCATTGGTCAGCCCACGACGCGCCTCGTCGAGATCGGCATAGCTACCCAGCTGGCGTTCCGAGACCAGGCCGCGCATCGCGCCCGGGATCAGGGTGGCGACCTCGTGCACCCGCTGCGGGTCGACCTGCAGATCGGCGAACGCGTTCTGACAGGTGGCGTGCCAGCCCTGCCCCCACGAGCGCAGTTCGGCCGCGGTGCGCGGGTAGAGCCGGTCAAGTTCGCTGGGTTCCCGCGGCAGAGCCGCCCGCAGATTCTCGATGGCCCGCGAGTCGGGCGCGGTCAGCCCGTCGTAGAGGGTGTCGATTATTTCCGACACCCTGTCCCGCAAGGACGCTCCGGTGTTGGGGTTGGCGAACAGGTTGGCGCGGCGCTGCGCGGTGTGGTGCAGCACGGCCGCCCAGAAGCCGTCGGCATCACCGAACTGATACTGCACGGTTCCCCAGGTCACGCCGATCTGTTTGGCGATGCGGTTGGCCGATACGGCGCCCGGGTCCCCGGAGGCAAGCGCCGTCACCGCCGCCTGCAGCATGGCCTCGCGAGTGGCCAGCCCACGCCGGTTGGCCCTGCGCCCCGCGCTGTCCGCCACCGCCATTCGCGCATCGTAACGCCAAAATCCATGTTTCGTTGACTCCTTTATGAATTTTTCATAGAGTGTTTGATGATCAGACCGAGAGGACCGGCGGATGGCCAAGCCCCCTTTGTCGATGAAGCCAACAGGATGGTTCCAGGTGGCGTGGTCCGACGAGATCGGCATCGGCGAAGTTCACACCATGAAGTATTTCGACCAGGAGATGGTCGCTTGGCGGGCCGCGTCGGGTCAGCTCACGGTGATGAACGCCTACTGCGAGCATCTGGGTGCGCACTTGGGCTACGGCGGGAAAGTGGTCGGCGAGGTCCTGCAGTGCCCGTTTCACGGCTGGCAGTGGAGCCAGGAGGGACGTAACGTCTGCATCCCCTACCAGGACCGGCCGAACCGTGGCCGGCGGGTCCGCACCTACCCGGTGGTGGAACGCAACGAGTCGGTCTACATCTGGCACGACATCGAAGGCCGCGCACCATTTTTCGATGCGCCCGATGTGTTCACCAGCTTCGGCGACGGCAGCGGTCCCGCCGACTACTACCCGCAACAGCGACTGCTCCGGCAGGACCTGGAGCTGCACCCCCAGTACGTGCTGGAAAACGGGGTCGACTTCGCCCACTTCAAGTACGTGCACAGCACGCCGATCGTGCCGATATTCACCCGGCACGAGTTCGGCGAGCCGATCTCCTACGTGGATTTCACCATCACCTTCGAGGGTGACGATCAGCAGCGCATCGAAGACGTCAAGAGCGGTGTCGAGGCCATCAACGGCGGCCTTGGCGTCGCGGTAACCAAGAGCTGGGGGATGGTGGACAACCGCACCATATCGGCGGTCACCCCGGTCGACGAACGCACGTCCGACGTCCGATTCATGGTGTACATCGGCCGCGTCCCCGGCCGGGACGACGAGCGTGCGGAAGCCAAGGCACGCATGTTCGGTGACGAGGTGATCCGGCAGTTCGTCCAGGATGTGCACATCTGGTCACACCAGCGCTACTCCGATCCGCCCGCGCTGGCAACGGCGGAATACGAGGGATTCACCGCAATCCGCAACTGGGCCAAGCAGTTCTATCCCGACGGCAAGGACTCGACTCGATCCCTGGAAGGGGCCGCATCATGACGATCAAAGTCTTTCAGGTTGCCACCGGCAACGTCGGCTCGGAGATGATCAAGCGCATCGCCAACCACCCCGACCTGGAACTGATTGGCGTGCACTGCTATTCGCCAGAGAAGGTCGGCAAGGACGTCGGTGAGCTCGTCGGCCTACAACCGAACGGTGTCACCGCGACCGGCAGCATCGAAGAGATCATCGAAGCCCGGCCCGACGTACTCACGTTTCACGGCGTGTTCCCGGACGAAGATCTCTACGTGAAAGTCCTTGAAGCCGGGATCAACATCGTCACCACGGCTGACTGGATCACCGGCTGGCACCGTGACCGCAACCACCCCCACCATTCGGGCAAACCGGTCACCCAACTGCTGGCCGAAGCGTGCGCGAAGGGCGGGTCCACGTTCTACGGGACCGGGATGAACCCCGGGGTCAATCAAATTCTGGGCGTGGTGTGTTCGGCCGATGTCGCCGAGATCGAGAACGTCACCACCATCGAGTCGGTCGACGTGTCCTGCCACCACTCCAAGGACACCTGGATCGAGGTCGGCTACGGGCTTCCCGTCGACCACCCCGACATTCCGGGCAAATTGGAGAAGTACACCCGTGTCTTCGCCGACAGCGTGCTGATGATGGCCGATTGCTTCGACATCGAACTCGACGAGGTGAAGTTCGACTACGAATTGGGCGCCTGCACCAAGGATGTCGACCTCGGCTGGTACACGCTGCCCAAGGGCTCGCTGGGTGGCAATTACATCAAGTATCAGGGCATGGTGGCGGGCGTACCGCGGGTGGAGACGCATCTGGAATGGCAGATGACGCCGCACACCGACCCGAACTGGGATATCAAGGGCTGCTACATCACTCAGATCAAGGGCGACCCGTGCATCTACAACAAGCACATGATCTTCCCCAAGCCCGGCGTCGACCTGTCCAATCCCGACAACTTCGCCTCGATCGGCATGACGGTCACCGGACTGCCCGCGCTGAACTCGATCAAATCGGTTGTCGCCGCTCCCCCGGGACTGCTCACCAGTGCGGACCTGCCGCTGCGGGGGTTCGCCGGCCGCTTCAAGGTCTAGGGGTAGTCAGTGCGCGGTTAGTCCTGGGTCTCGACGACCAGCACCTCGGTCTTGGCGCGCCGGGACACCGTACGCGGCACCGAGCCGACGACCCGGCCAACCAGCGAGTTGTTTCCCACGTCGCCCACCACCAGCAGGTCGGCGTCGACATCCTCCACCAGCTGCACCAGGGCGTCGACGGCAGAGCCTTCGACGGCGCGCTCCTCCACCTCGGTGGCGCCGGCGTCACGCGCCCGGGAAGCGGCTTGGCGCAACATCTCATACACCGGAGCGTTGCCCTCGTTGCGATATTTCTCATTGCGATGCTGGTCCGGATCGGGCCCGGCACGATTATGGTCGGAGTCGGTGAACGCCGACGCGACGATCAGCTTGGCGCCGGATTCGGCGGCGATCTCCGCCGCGCGGTCAACCGCACGAAACGACGTGTCCGATCCGTCGGTGCCTACCACCACGACCTGATATTTGCCCATCTGAACCTCCCGAGGTGTCCGAGATGGACTAGCCGCTGGCCACGGATTTGAAACTAGGAACCGTCCAGGGCCAGGATCAGTTTGCCGGTGTTCTCGCCGCGGAACAGCGCGAGCAATACGTCAGGGAAGTCGCCGACGTCGCCGTGGACGACTTGTTCGTGCGAGCGCAACTCGCCACTGCGCAGCCAATCTGCTAGCCGCACAACGGCTTCGCCGTAGCGGTCAGCGTAGTCGAAGATGACGAAACCGGTCATGGACGCCCGCGCAACCAGCAACTGCATGTAGTTGGCGGGGCCGCGCAACTCGTCGGTGGCGTTGTATTGCGAGATGGCCCCACAGATGACGACGCGGGCCCCGCGCGCCAGCCGGGCCAGCGCGGCTTCCAGCGTCGGCCCGCCGACATTGTCGAAGAAAACGTCAATACCGTTGGGCGCGTGCACCTTCAGCTGCCGGCGCAGATCGCCGGTCCGGTAGTCGATCGCGGCGTCGAACCCGAGTTCTTCGACCAGCCAGCGGCACTTGTCCGGGCCGCCGGCGATACCGACCACCCGGCAACCGTTGATCCGCGCGATCTGTCCCGCGATGCTACCGACCGAACCGGCCGCCCCCGAGATGACGACCGTTTGTCCCGGTTGCGGCTTCCCGACATCAAGCAGCCCGAAATAGGCTGTCAGGCCGCTGATTCCCAGTGCGCCGAGATGGACCGGGGCGGGCGCCAGGGTGGTGTCCACAGATGTCACATCCCGGCCGTCGGAGATCGCGTAACGCTGGACTCCGAAGGTGCCGTACACCTCGTCACCGACGGCGAATTTCGGGTGCTGCGAGTCGATTACGCGCCCGATACCGCCCGCGCGCATCACCTCACCGATCTCCACCGGCGGCACATAGGACCGACCGGCGTTCATCCAGGTGCGCATCGCCGGGTCGACCGACAGGTACTCGACCCGCACCAGGAACTGGCCTTCGGAAACGGTTCCGACCGACTCTTCGGCGATCTGCCAGTCGGAGACCTTGGGCAGGCCGACGGGGCGGTTGGCCAGCCGGCATACGGTGTTGGTTTGGGTCACGATCGGTCTCCTTCGGCTATTGCGGCAAGGGTCGCCCGGGCGCCCGGGTCTTCGGCGGTGGCAGGCACCACGGCGACGCAGTCGGCGCCCGCTTCGCGGTAGGAGCGCAGGCGCGCGGCAATGCGCTCCGCAGACCCCAACGCGCCCACTCCGTCGAGCAATTCCAGCGGGATCTCGGCCGCCAGTGCACGGCGCGGGGCGCCGGCCCGCGCCTTGGCCACCAAATCACCGAAGCCGAGCGCGGCGAACATCTCCCCATATCCGGGTGGGGCGAGGTACACCGCCACCTGACCGGCCAGCTGAGCGTGCGCGGCGGCGCCGGGGTCGACGGCAACCGGCACCCACACTGTCAGGCGAGGCGGCGGGCGGTCGGTCGCGGCATCGTCGAGCAGGCTACGCACCTCGGCCACCCGGGCCGGTGAAGCGAGGTTGAGCACCACTTCGTCGGCCCGCCGCGCCGCCAGCCGCAGCATTCCGGAACCGAAGGCACCCAACGCGATTCGCGTCTCCGGAACTGGGGTCCGCAACCGAAACCCATGACTTGCGACGTGCCGGCCGGCATAGTCGACGCGCGTGCCATCCAGCATCGGTCGTAGGCATTCGATCGTTTCCCGCATCACGGTGACGTGGTGGGCCCAGGGACGGTTGTGCCAGCCGGCCACGATCACCGGACTCGAGGCCCCCAGCGCGATGTCGACCCGACTGCCGGTCAGCGAGGCGACGGTACTGACCCCCAGCGCTAGCGTCACCGGGCCGCGCACCCCGATGGCCAACGGTCCGATCTTGAGCGCCAACCCCGGGGCTTGCACCCCGATCGCGGTCGCCAGCGCGAAGGCGTCATACGTCGCCATCTCGCCGATCCAGAGCGAATCGAACCCAGTCTGCGCTGCGGTGAGCGCGATCTGGATGGTTTCCTGGTCGGGCCGGTCGAGCCAAAACGGCAGGACGGCTTCGATGGCTGTCACAGCATCGTGACGTCGGCGGGCAGGCCGAGCAGGACGCGACCGGGCAGCTCACGCGATGCCTCGTTGACCTGGAAGTGGGCGGTGGCGGTGAACGCGTCGCGGAATCGGCGCTGCAGCGGGGAATCGTCATAGATGGCACTGCTGCCCGCCAGGTCATACAGGGTGCGCACCACATCGGCCGACGTGCGCGCCGCATGGGTCGCCGCCAGCCGGAGCCGGTTGCGCAAATCCACTGGCACCGGCCCGGACTCGTGGCTGGCCTGCCAAGCGGTGTCGATCGCCTCGTAGTACAACGCGCGCGCCGCACTCAATGACGACTCCGCAGTTGCCACCGCCGCCTGGGTGGCAGGGCGCTCGGCCAAAGTCCGCGTGGACCCGAGTCCCTTTTTGCCGGCGGCCAATTCCGCGAAATCGTCGATGGCGGCGCGGGCATTGCCCAGCGTGGCCGCACCGATCGACAGCGCGAAGAACCCGAACACCGGGAACCGGTACAGCGGCCGGTCCAGCACGGGCCCGTCGAACAACGAGAACACGCGTTCGGACGGGACGAAAATCTCATCGGCGACGGTGTCGTGGCTGCCGGTGCCGCGCAGACCCAACGTGTGCCAGTTGTCGAGCACTTGCAGATCGTCCTTGGGCAGCGCGACGACCGACGGGATGCGGCCGTCGTCAACGAAACAGCCGGCGAACAGAACGTCTGCGTGGGTGATTCCGCTACAGAACGGCCACCGCCCGGAAACGATCACGCCGCCGTCGACGGATCGCGCCTTACCCCGCGGTGCCCACACGCCGGCAGCGACGCCCCTTCCGCCGCCGAACATTTCGTCGCGGGCGCCCGGTGGAAGGTACGCGACCAGCAGGGCGCTGGTGATCGCGATCGACACGCACCAACCCGCCGCGGCGTCGCCGCGGGCAATCGCTTCGGCGCACCGCAGTGCGATCGGCGGCTCGAGTTCGAGTGCGTCGACCTCGCGCGGCATGGTCGCGCGCAGCAGACCGGCGTCGTTGAGGCGATCGACGAGATCCGGCGCGAGCCTGTGTTCGCGTTCGGTCTGCGCCGAGACCTCTCGGGCCGACAGCGCGATTTTCTCGGCGACAACTTCGAGGTCAGGGTGGCTCATCAGCGGCTCCCAATAGCGGTGGCGGTTCAATTACGTTACCACGTGCGGTTCAGGAATGTAACCGGTACAGTGAATGAACTATGTCGGCCGCCGATCTGTCCCACCGCTTCCAGGGCGAATCCGTTGGCCGCGCTTTGGAGTTGGTCGGCGAGCGTTGGACGCTGCTGATCCTGCGCGAGGCGTTCTTCGGTGTGCAGCGCTTCGGCCAGCTGGCGCGCAACCTCAATATCCCGCGGCCCACGCTGTCGACGCGGCTACGGATGCTGGTTGAGGCGGGCCTCTTGGACCGGGTGCCCTATTCGCAGGATCCCGAGCGCCATGAATACCGGCTCACCGACGCGGGCCGCGAGCTCTTCGGGGCGATCGTCGTGCTGATGCACTGGGGGGACCGGCACCTACCCCTACCGGACGGACCCCCAATTGTGTTGCGCCACAATCAGTGCGGCGAGATCGCCGAGCCACGTCTGGTCTGCGCGCACTGCGAGCAGGAGATCACCGCGCGCAATGTGACGCCCGAGGCGGGCCCGGGCTTTCGCGACTAGCGCGCGTCACGGCGCCGGGCAGGCGTCCGCGATCTGGATCGAAGCCGGCCACAAGATGGTGGTCAGCCCGAATGCCGCGACGTCGGCGCCTGCGGGTGTCACCTGCGACAGCCGCGCCTGGATCCGCTCCACCTGCGGGTAGTGCAGAGAAGCCCACACCAAGCCGACGCACAAGTAGGGCAGCGCTAGCCACAGCGCCAGCTCGATCAGGGCCGCGACGCTGAGCTGGTAGGCCAACACTCCCCGCAGCCGATCCATCGCGGTCATGAGTCAGATCAGCGGACGGCCCCGCCGCACCCGGCTGCGCACATCCGCGAGCAGGACGTGACTGCCGCCCTGGCGAACGAAGGGCGGCAGGAAGCGGTTGGCGAAAGCGACTAGCAGGAACAGGTATTCGAAGCGGCGCTGCTTGCCTTTGCTCCAGGAGACGCCGAGCGCCTCCCGAAAGACCGGCGCCAGGAAGCCGACGGTCAAGAACTTCAGCAGCCGATGGAACGGCAGCCGCAGCAACGGATTGATCATGCGGAGGTCGATCAGCTCCATCAGATAATTGCCGACGACCTCCCCCACCTCGACCTGCCGGCACGCCTGAATCCAGTAGTCGTCGAACGCTTTTCGGGTCCGCGGCCACTGGTCTTCCCGGACTTGCAGGGTGGTGCCCAGCGTCCATGCGGAGCGGTAGAACTGTTCGGCCTGCTCGTCATTCATCGGCCCGCGCAACAGCTGATAGGTGTCTTCCAATCCGACAAACAGGCACGCGGCTACCCACATCTGCAGGTCACGGTCGAACGCGTTGTAGCGGACGGGACTTTCGGGCTCCGACTTCACATGCCGGTGCGCCCCATCGACGGCCGCCCGGAACGCGGCGCGGTCCTGCGGCGAGCCGAAGACCGCCACCGCCAGATACTGAAAGGTGGTCCGCGCCCGCTTCCAGGGATGCTTCAACAGATTGCCGGAGTCGACCTTCGACTCCACGACCCCGTAGCCCACACCCGGCCGGGACAATTGCATGATCACGTTCGCCGCGCCGGCAGCGAACGCCCAGAAGTCCATCGCCTCGCGAACATCGACCGGGGCATCGGTCCAGCGGGCCGTCTGCCGGGTGACGCGGATGCGGGTGTCTGCGATGGACAGCGCGGCGCGCTCGACGGACGGGCTATCCGGAACAGACATTCACCCCCACCCCCAGTTCTGTGCGTCTTGCCATGACTCAAATCTAACCCCAACAGGCATTGCGCGGTTCTGATACGACGATGGGAGAGAAATGGCTGCCGGAATAAGGGTTAACATATTGGTACTCGATTCCATCCCGGACGCACTCTCCAAGAGGGCCGAAGATGCTCACCAAGCTGCGCGACCTGCTCGATTACAAGATGACCATCGCCGAATGGCTGGGGCTGGCCGTCATCCTCGGCATCCCGTATTTCCTGGTGGGACTGGTGTGGTCATCGACGCATACCGAGCACTTGCAACGCCTGCACGGCGCGGACCTGGTGGTGTCCTTCCTGGGTTCGATCGTGTCCTGGCCGGTGCTGCTGTTTTCGAATGTCTGCATGACCTGAGGCGCGGCGTCAGCCGCGCAGGTGCGTGATCTGGATCAGGTTGCCGCAGGTGTCGTCGAGCACGGCCGTGGTCACCGGTCCCATGTCGGCGGGCTCCTGAGTGAAGAGCACTCCGAGCCCGCTCAGCCGCTGATATTCCGCGTGCACATCGTCGACGGCGAAGGACGTGAACGGGATGCCATCCGCGATCAACGCTTCCTTGAACGGCTTGGCCGCCGGATGCTGGTCGGGCTCGAGGACCAGCTCGGTGCCGTCCGGATCCTCCGGGGACACCACGGTGATCCACCGGTGTTCGCCCATCGGCACGTCGTGCTTCTGCTTGAACCCGAGGACCTCGGTGTAGAAGCGCAGTGCCTTGTCCTGGTCGTCGACCAGCACACTGGTCAGGTTAATTCTCATGGTGTTCCCTTCCCCCGGTTCAGCCACCGGGCAACGATCGGCTCGAGCGGCGCGGTGTTGATGTAGTGAAACTTGTATCGGCCTTCGCGGCGCACCTCGACGAGGCCGGCGTCCTCGAGAACGTCCAGATGCTGAGAGATCGCCTGCCGAGACGAGCTCATGCCGTGCTTCGTCGTCAGCCGCGCGCAGATCTCGAACAGCGTCTGTCCGGTTCGGTCGGTCAGTTCGTCCAGGATGGTGCGGCGCGTGGGGTCGGCCAAGGCCTTGAAGACGTCGCCCACCCACCCGACGTTATGCAAGCAGCTACTTGCCTGTCAATGACTCACTGCGGGTGGCCGGCCAGGTACTCGGCGACGGGAATTCGCTCCGACGCGACGTACCCGACCGGCAACAGCACGTCCCCCGACGTGGTCAGGTAGTAGACATCCCA
Source organism: Mycobacterium asiaticum (assembly GCF_001668675.1). Classification (GTDB taxonomy): domain Bacteria; phylum Actinomycetota; class Actinomycetes; order Mycobacteriales; family Mycobacteriaceae; genus Mycobacterium; species Mycobacterium asiaticum_D. Next base: position 77,083 of record NZ_LZKQ01000331.1, read on the forward strand.
CCGGTGATAGCCGGCGAAAGCCGCCGGATCAGCGCCGATCGCGGCGGCGTAGTCATTGACCGCGCCAACGTAGTGGCTCGAGTGGTTGTAGCTGTAGATGGCGCCATCGTGATTACCCGCAAAGCCGTTCGCGGCGAGCATGCGACCGGCCGCCATGATGCTGTCCCGTGGGGAATGGATGTCGCCGCCCCCGCCGTAGCTGGCAAACGTCGACGGCAAGAACTGCATGGGGCCCTGGGCACCGGCGTTGCTCACCCCGGAGATGCGGCCGAAGTCGGTCTCGACCATGTTGATCGCCGCCAGGTAGTTCCAGCCGACACCAGTGGCCGCCTCGGCCTCACGGTAGTAGCCGAGCAACTCGTTGAGCGGCGCCGGCGGGTCGATCCGCCAAGCCGGCAGTGTCGGCCTCGTCTCCGGACCGTTCAACGCCATCAGGTGATGGCGGGCATCGACGTTGAGGTCATAGATGCCGGCAAGTGACGCGGGGATGATCGGCCGCACGGTCGGCTCCCACTCAGGGTGCCGCCCGATGGCGCGGTACGCCGCCTGCTCGCGAAGCGCGGCGGCCTGCAGCACCGCCTCCGAGGAGGACGGATCGCGCAGCGCCTGCTCGTCGGCCACCAGGTCGCGGGCCAGCTGCGCGGGGTCGGAAGCCAGCGCCGGTTGCGCGGCCGACTCTCCGTAGCCCACCAGGCCCGACATGGTCACCGCGACGAATAGGGCTCCACCGCAACGCAGCATGCGCGAACGGATCTTGGGAACATCCATGGCGTCGACCTCGAGGCTGGTATGCGGGTGTTAGCCCTACATCTTGTCCGCTCGCCGGTGATTGGCCAAGGGCTTCACCACGCGGGTTGCGGGTCTAACATCGCCGCTTGGCTGCCCTGCCACTGGTAACGGACGGTGGTGATGGGTCCCGGGCAGGCCGTGCAGACCTCTCGGCCGTCCTTGTAGTCAAGGGCGACGATTTCGTCGGTGGTCTTTGCCTTGTTCAGGCTGGTGAACGGGTAGGCCTTGGAGGTTGCGACCCCGACGAAGCTGCCCTTGTGGAACAGCAGCGCGAGATCCGGCGAACTTCCGGTGGCACCGATCACGGTGATAATGACGGTCGACAGGGTGGCGCACGGGTTGTAGTTGCTGCTCGGATCGAAGCTGTGGGTGTTCGTGTCCCATGCCCCGTTGCCGGGTAGCGCGGGTATTTGTTTGATCGCTGCCTGTATTTCCGGGGCCGTGAGGTTCACTCCGCATGTGGTGGGTTCGGCCTGCGCGGGCGCGGCCAACGGACTCAACGAGCAGAGGACGGCGATAAGCGCGGACAAGACAACTACTCGCATCGAACACTGCCTCCTGGTTGGCTGCATCCATCGTGGCGCGGTGTCATCCCCGCAAGAAGGAATGCTGCGAAGTTGTGTCGAAGAAGTGACCTGCGCGGTGCGCTGAGCTCAGCGTCCGCCGTGCTTGGGCTGGTTCGGGACACCCGGGAACAACTGCTCGTTTGAGCCCGACGTCACCCAGCCGCCCAGCTTGGTGACGAGATGCGGCGCAAAGACCGCGCCGTAGAGCAGGTTTCCGATCAGGATGACGGCCACGATGGACAGCGCGGCCGATTGGGCGGGTGTCTTCGACAGCTTGTCGGCCCACATCTTGATGACATTGCGGCCCTGGGCATCGGTTCGGCCGAGCAGGTAGGTGAAGACCATCATCTGCACGCCCAGCGCGATGGAGTCATAGATCGGGTACTGATGCTTGGTTCCCTCGAAGACTGCGAGCCCGGGAATGACGTAGCCGTAGTAGAAGACGCCGAGCCGGGCCCCGACGAATGCGTTGAACAGGAACGCCCAGCAAAACCCGATGGTGAAGCCGGCGCTGAGCAGCGTGATCGGTCGCCGCCACCCGAACCGCGCGCTCAGTCGTCGGCCGAGCGCCGCGCCGATCACCGCAGGCAGGACGAAGTAGCCGATGTAGCCGAGGGGGACGGACGACGGCAGCCCTCCCCAGGTCATGTTCAAGGGCCACCAGGACGGCATACGGGGTAGCGCGGGTGGAAATTGGGCGTACATGGCCCAGTCGTATGGCGCCTCAATCCACGAGAAAGAGATCGCCGAGATACACAGCAGCAGCAGCGGGTGCAGCCGGCGGCCCCGGATACTCAAATACACACCGAGCGCGGTGAACACGATGCCGCTGCCCCAGCCGAAGATGACCGCCGCCGTCAGCAACGGCGTCAGCTCGGTGTTCATCGGTCCCGCTCGTCGGCCGCACCGCCGCGCGCTTCGGGGTCGAAGTACAGGACCGCGCCGAAGATCAGGGCGATCAGCCCGAACAGGGTGCCGAGCATGATGACCGCGCCCACGACGATTCCCTTCGACAGCGACACCAACTTTGAATAGTGCACACTATTCAAAGTGACGGGTCAAAATGGCTATCGTGAATGCCGTGCGCCAGCCGTCCCGCCGGCCCCGCGGTGAGCCGCGCAGGTTGCTGCTCGACGCGGCACGTGCGCTGTTTGCCCGCCAGGATTACCGCACCACGACGACTCGCGAGATCGCCGAGGCCGCTGGCGTTTCCGAATACCTGCTGTTCCGCAACTTCGGTTCGAAGGCCGGACTGTTCCGGGAAGCGCTCGTCCTTCCGTTCACGAACTTCGTCGACGAGTTCGGACGGACCTGGCAATCGGTCGTCCCGGAAGAGACCGACGAAGAAGAATTGGCCCGGCACTTCGTCGGCCGGCTCTACGACGTGATGGTGGAACACCGAGGCCTGCTGCTGACGCTCGCGGCAGCCGAGACGTTCAGCGAGGCGGAGATGACCGACGCCGGCATCGCCGATATCCGGCGTGCCATCGGGGTGCTCGGCCGAATCAGCGCCGAAGGCATGCAATTACGCGGATTGCGCTCGAGCCAACCAGACCTGCCCGCGCACTCCACGGTCGCCACCATCGTGGGCATGGTGGCGCTGCGCTCGACGTTCTTCGGCGAGCAACAACCTTCCCGCGACGTGATCGTCGACGAACTGGTGCAAGCGACTCTGCACGGCTTCCTGCATCGCCAGTAACGAGTCCCGGCTCAGTGCAACGGTTCTTCGCCGGCGATTACCGTGCGATGCATGAGGCGGCCACTGTCCGCGGCATACGGCAGCGCCCGGTGCATCGTCCCGGTGTTGTCCCACACGAGCAGGTCACCGACCTGCCACTCGTGCCGGTAGACATAGCGCGGTTGCGTGGCCCAATCACGAAGGCGCGCAAGCAGTGCGCGACTCTCCTCTACCGAGAGGCCGAGCACGTAATCCGCGGTCGCGCCGAGCAGCAGCGACTTGCGGCCGGACCGGTGCGTCCAGACCAACGGGCACGACTTCGTCGGAGACTTCTGCCAAAAGCAGACTTCCTCGTAACTCATTTCGGGACGTACGTAGTACTGCGACCGCTCGGCACTGTGGACCACCCGAAGGTCGGCGATGGCCGCCTTGTCGGCATCGGGCAGATCCTCGTATGCGGCGTAGGTGTTGCAGAATTCGGTTTGTCCGCCGGAATCTGACAACGTGATCGCCCGCAGCACGGTGGCGAGATTGGGATAGGGCTGCAGCGAGCCGTCGAAATGCCAGAACATCGAACCCTTGAGGTACTCGGCGCGCTGATTCACCCGCTGATCGAGTGAAATCTTGTAGATGCCGTCCTCGCCCTCGTTCTGCACAATGCTGCCAAGGGATTTGGCGATGGTGACCTGCTGCTCATCGCTGATCTGCAGGCCGCGAAAGAAGACCACTCCGCGCCGCCCCAGCGTGGCCCGGATGGCCCCGGCCGCGCTGCCACTGAGCAACGTCTGCAGGTCTGTCCTGATCTCGCTGCCGATCAGCGGTGTGCGGTTGATGATTTCGAGCCGTGCGGTGGACAGTCCCATGATCAGCTCAGCCTGGTGAGGATGGTGTTCGCCGAATGCTTGACTCGCGGTTGTCGCCACAACTCGACCGCCAGAGACACGGTGATCAGGGAGTACAACAGGTTGCGCAGGTTCGCGACATCCTCGGGCAGCGGTTCGGAATAGTCGAACTTGTCGATATAGGCGACCGCCTCTTCGGCGTGTGGGAACACTTCGTCGTAGAACGCCTGGATCTCGGCCATCGAGCTGTTGACGCGTTTCACGTAGCGCTCGTGCCCGTCCTCGATGGCCCACTCCGCGACCAAGTGTTCGAGAGCGGAAAACTCCGGCGGCAGCGTGGTATTCATCGGTCAACCGCTGCCCGAGCCCGCTCACCGGCTGTCACGTAGTCGCCGACCACCTTGTGCAGGTGGCGCAACAGGATCTCCTCGTCGTTCATCGTGAAGTGCGTGAGTACGCCACTGTTGAGCATCGCCTGCAGACCTTCGGACGGGCTGGCGTCTTCCAGGATGATGTCGTTGAGGAAAGTCACCGTCAGCTCCTGACCGAGCCGCTCCTTGTGGGTCTTGGGTGGCTGGTAGAACATCTCGGCTTCGAAGATGTGCGAGTGCGGACCCGTCGGCCAATGGGTGTGCGTGCTGAATCCCGAGGCACCGAAGATCAGCACGAAGTTCGGGAAGAACTGAAAGGAATCGAAGCCGTACTTTTCCGACTGCGTGGGATTCAGACCCGCCGGCATGGGGCCGCGATCGGTTCGCTTGTGCCACGGGCCTGCAGCGCTTGCTTCCATCACGCATTCGATCGGCTTTGAGTATGGCGTTTTCTGCGACGGCTCCCCGGAAAACGAGAACATTCGGTGCGGTCCGCTGAGCTGATAGGCCAACGCGTCGGTAAACGGGTTCGGCTGGTCGAACGCCTCTCTGGCCTCGGCCGTGAGAGCACCGAATGAAGCGGCGTGCAGGTAGGGGCCGTGATAACTCTCGGCGAAGCCGTCGAGGAAGATCTTCCAGTTGCACTGCAACTCCACCGTGAACCGGTATACCTGGTGCGGACCGGCGAAGGGGTAACCCTCGATGCCATGGGCCAGCTCGCCGAGGTAGGAGCGCAGCGGCTCGGTGTTGTGCGGGTTGAGGTTGATGAAGATGAAACCTTCCCATACCTCGCACTGGATTCCGGGCACCCGGCAGCTGTCCGCATCGAAGTCCAGCAGCAGGTCCTTGCGGGTCGCAGCGTGCAGGGAGCCGTCCAGGTTGTACCGCCAGCCATGGAAACGGCAGTACAGCAAGGGCGCTCGGCCCTGGACCTCGTGGAACGGATCGTCCTGCCACAGCAACTTGTTGCCGCGGTGCGGACAGATGTTATGGAAGGCGCGGATGATGTCGTCCTTGCCGCGCACGATGATGACCGAGGTGTTGAGGAACTGGAGTTCGCGGGTGAAATAGCTGCCGGCGCGCGGCACCCGTTCCACGCGTCCGACATAGAGCCAGGTCTTCTTGAAGACGTGCTCGCGTTCCTTTTCGTAGAACTCCGGCGACACGCAGTCTTCCAGCGACACCTGGCCACGTCCCAGCTCCGGGTAGGCGTCGGTCCAGTGTCCACTTGCCGGCTTGCTCAGTACGTAGCGACCCATGAGGCCTGCCTCCTCTCGGCCCCGATCCCACTCCCGGGGAGAAGTTAGCACTTGACCAGTTGCGCAAATAGGCCTTCACTTGCAACACCCTGTTGCATTTTCGGAACGCCACCATGAAACAAAACTTGCCGTTCGACCTCGATGCCCTGCTGGTATTCGGCAAGGTGGTCGAGTGCCGGAGCCTGTCTAAGGCGGCGACGCTGCTGGGGATGCCGAAATCGACCGTCAGCCGCAAGCTCAGCAAGCTGGAGGCCGACCTCGGAATCAAGCTGCTCCGGAAAAACACCCATCAACTCTCGGTGACTGATCTCGGCGAGAAGATCTACTGCCACGGCGTGAACATCCTTGCCGAGGCCAACGAGGTCCGCGCACTGGTGGAGGAGAGCAAGCAGGAACCGCACGGTGAGCTGCGCGTGGCGATACCGGTGTTCGTCGGCATCGACTACGCCTCGCGGGTCGGTGCCGCGTTCCTGCGCCGCTATCCGAATTCGTGCTTGGATATCCGGTTGGTAGACACCGTCGTTCACCCGGTGCACGACGGGTTCGACGTCGTATTCGGCACCGGTCCGCTGCCAGATTCCACCCTGATCGCCCGAAAAGTGTTCAGCCTGCGGCTTTTTCTGTGTGCATCGGCCGACTTTGTCCGCGCGCTTCCCGAACCCCTCACCACTGCGGCGCAGCTGAAATCCGTGCCCTTCATCGACTGCGGTGTCTGCGAAGGGTCCGGTAAGCTCACGCTCGCCAAGAACAAGCGGCGCTATGAGCTGACCCCACTGGTCCGGGCCCGCGCCAACAACTATCAGGTCGGCAAACAATACATCCTGCAGGGACTGGGCGTCGGCGCGATGCCCAACCAGATCATCGTCACGGCCGAGTTGCGCGACGGAAGCATTGTCCCGGTGCTCCCGGACTGGAGCCTGCCCCGCATGGACGTCTACATGATCCATCCATTCCAGCTGTCCTTCTCGACGCTGATCAGCGCTTTCTACGAGACGGCGTGCGACATCATCACCGAGAACTCCGCACGGGCGTGACCACTACAGCTCCGGAATGACCGAGGCGAGGAACTCCTGGGTCCGCCGTCGCGACTGGGCGCGCGCCGGCACGTCGTCACCGAGCGGGACGACGCGGGCCGCCAGGTCGGTGACGCCGGCATCCCGGTAGCGGCGTAACCGCGCGAGGACGGCCGCCTCGTCCCCGGCCGCCATGGTGTCGCCCACATCCCTGGCGTCACCATGTTCAAGCAGGCGAACATAATTCGGCGAGAAGTCCGCGTGTCCCAGAACCTCGCTGGCATAGCCGCGCGCCTTCTCCGCCTCGCTGTTGGCGCAGAGGGCGACGGGAACACCGGCCACGATCCGCGGCTCGGGACCTCCGGCGGCCGCGGCGGCGATGTGTGGCACCACATGAGCCCGGATGGCCCGCTCGTCGGCCATCCACAGGATGGTGCCGGCCGTGCGCTCGCCGGCGATACGCAGCATCTTCGGCCCCAGCGCCGCCAACAGGACGGGCATCTGGAAGCCGTCGGCGACATCGACGCTGGAATGAACGCGGTAGCTGTCGTTCTCCACGTGGACCGAACCGACGCCTTCGAATGCCGCCTTCAGCACGTCGAGATAGTCACTGACCAAATGCGCCGGCCGGTCATAGGGCAACCCAAGCTGCCCGGTGACGATCCAGTGATGGGAGGGGCCGATGCCGAGCGTGAACCTGCCGCCGCACGCCACCTGGGTGGTCAGTGCCTGCTGGGCCATGGCCATGGGATGGCGCGTCTGGATCGGCACGACGGCCGTACCCAACTCGATACGGTCGGTGGCCTGGCCCAGCACGGTGAGGGCGGTCATCGCATCCAGGTAACCCGGCACCTGTGGCATCCAAAACGACTGGAAGCCAAGGCTTTCGGCGCGCATAGCGTCGTCGATCAGCCCGGCCACCCGGTCGGCACGCGGGCGCTCCTTGTCGGAGCCGACCATCAGACCAACGCGCACGACACCCACCGATCAGGGCACATAGCGATCCCACTGGTAGGGCACGACGACGTGAAACGGTGCGGCCAGCAGCGCTTCGGTGCCCGACGCACGCCAGCCGGCTTCGAGTGCCGGGGCCAGGTGCCCGGTCGTGGCCACCGGGTCGCCGTCCAGGAAGCAATAGCTGATCCACTGGGCGGGTTCTTGCGCCGCGGACCAGACGCCCGCCACCCCGTCGATGTCGGCCAGCCCGTCGCTCGGCGCGGTCCCCCGCTCGACCAGCAGGAAGACTCCCCGCAGCGGTAGCCACGGCAGCACGTCGGCGCCAACCATGACCCGCGGAGCGGCGGACTTGCGCCCCACCTCGTACACCCCTCGTTGCACCGGCGGCAGCAACGGCATCATCCGCCCGGCGTCGCGCAACGCCCTGCCGAGCTCGGTGAACGCCTCCAGCCCGCCGCGGTCGCTGAAGAAGTATGTCATCACATGGTCGACGGGATCGAAAGGCTCCCGGCTGACCACCCGAGCCGACCGGCACTCAGGCGTGGACACCAAACGCAGGGACGCACGCAGGCTTGGCAGGCGGTATTGCTCGGGACGGTGATCCAGCGAGTGCCAGCGCAGGTAGTCCGCGTCGGCGCCGTCCGGATGGCGCTTCGCCATGGAAACGAACAGTGTGCTGATGTTGCCGTTGCCGGCGGCAAGGATACCGACGGCCTCGTCGGTGGGCGTGCCTATTCCTGGACGTCTGTCGGGTCCTCGCGATCGTCCGGCGAACACGAGGGAAGCTTATGCAGTGCGTCGGGATCGGGGTCGGCCGCCTGCAGGTACGGGCGGCCGTCGTCTGCGGTGGCGACCCGGATTGGAATCTCGGCGCCATCCGCGCAGTCGGGTTCCACGTAGAGCTCGAGTTCGCCGGAGCCGACGAACAATACGGCGTCGTCCGCGGAGAGTTTCCAGGGGTGGCCATCG
>NZ_LZKQ01000332.1 GCF_001668675.1 Mycobacterium asiaticum
GTATGCGTGCCAGCTACCGGCGCCGGCGCGAGATTCTGGTCGCCGCGCTGTCCGGATTCGACGTCGGCATCAGCGGCGTGCCCGCCGGATTGCACCTACTGCTGACCCTGCCCGCCGGGGCCGAACAGACGGTGCTGCGCCGTGCCGCTGAGGCCGGCGTCGCGCTGGCCGGGTTGGCGCGCCTGCGTCATCCGCTGGCGGCGGCTGAGGCGCCGCAGCGCGATGGCGTCGTGATCAACTTCGGCACGCCCGCCGACCATGAGTTCGCCGGGGCGGTACGCGCCCTCTGCCAAGTACTGCGTGACAACGGGCTGGCCGGCTAAAGAGCCACCTTTGCCGCCGTGCGTTCCCAAAGTTCGCCGGCCAGTCGCGGATCGTAGGCCGCTCGATTGGCTTTGGCGACTTTGTGTTTGACGTAATACTCGCCCGCCCGCCAGTCGGTGCCGGGAGTGCTGGAGGCGAGCCAGACCAATTGCTCGGCACCCTGCTCGGCGCTCGCGGTGAACTTGGCGATCACCGGGACGTTGTTCTTCATGAACAGCAGGAACCGCGAACCGGACGCTTCGCCGAAATTGGAGTTGACGTAACCGGGGTGGAACGTCGCGGTCGATATTCCGCGTTCGTGGTATCGGTGATGCAGTTCTCTGGTGAAGAGGATGATCGCCAACTTGGTGAGCGCATAGGCGAAGCTCGGCCGGCGCCCCTCGGTGTGCTCGAGATCGGCGACTTTGACCCGCGGCACCAGTTTGTGGGAGTTGCTGGTGGTGTTGACCACGGTGGCGCGGGAGTCGATGAGCACATCCAGCAATTGCGTGGTGAGCAGAAACGGCGCCAGGTAGTTGACCTGATAGGTCTTCTCCAGGCCGTCGGCCGTGATCTCCGGCTGCTTGCACATGCCGCCCGCATTGTTGGCCAGCACGTCGATGCGCGGGTATTCGGACTTGATCTTGTCCGCCAGCGCCCGCACCTGGGACAGGTCGGCGAAGTCGGCCACGAAGTAGTCCGCGCCGATTTCGTTGGCCACCGCGGTCGTCTTGCTCTGCGAGCGACCGACCACGACGACGTTTGCCCCTTCCCGGCTCAACCGGCGGGCCGCGGCGGCGCCGATGCCGTCGCTGGCACCGGTGATGACAATCGTCCTGCGTGTCATATCGATGGCATCCTTTGACACTGACTGACCGTGGGTAAAAGACAGCTTAGACTCACGTCAGCGAGTAGCGGACGGGCAGGTGCTTGAGGCCACCGACGAAGGTTGTCGCGATCAACTCCGGATCACCGTCCAGCTCAATGGATTTCAGGCGTGGCAGGAGTTCGGTGAAAAAGCTGGCGACCTCCATGCGGGCCAGCGCGGCGCCCATGCAGAAGTGCACGCCGTACCCGAAGGCGACGTGCTTATTTGGCTCACGACCGACGTCGAAGCGGAACGGGTCGTCGAAAATCTCCTCGTCGCGGTTGGCCGACGCATATGACATCAGCACCGAATCGCCCTCGGCGATCGGTACGCCGCGAACCTCGACGTCCTTGGCGGCGGTCCGCATGAACTGCTTGACCGGGGTGACCCAACGGATCATCTCCTCGGTCGCCTGCGGCATCCGGTCGAGGTTTTCGCGCAGCCAGTGCAGCTGACCGGGATTCTCGATGAGTGCCTGCAGGCCGCCTGCGATGGTCGCGCTGGTGGTGTCGTGTCCGGCGGTGGCGACGATCAGGTAGTAGGACACCGTGTCGATGTCCGATAGCGGCTCGCCGTCAATGCGGGCGTTGGCGATCGCCGAGGCGAGATCCTCGGTGGGGCTTTCACGACGCGATGCGGTCAATTCGTTGAAATAGCCGAACATCTCGAGCAGCGACGCGATCTGTTCCTCGGCGGTGGTGCCGCGCTTGAATTCGCTGTCGTCAGCGCCGAACAACTCCTGCGTCCAGCGCAGCATCCGGGAGAAGTCAGCCTCCGGCACCCCGAGCAACGACATGATGACGTAGAGCGGAAAGTTCACCGCGACCTGCTGAACGAAATCGCACGCCGGCCCCACCTCCACCATCTTGTCGACGTAGATCTTGGCCAGCTCGTCCACCCGCAGCTTCATCGCCCGCATTGCCTTGGGACGGAACCAGTCCGAGCCGATGGCACGCACCACCCGGTGCTGTGGGTCGTCCAGGTGAATCAGCGTGCGAATCCCCAGCGCCTCGGCCTGCTCGTCGCCCTCGGCGGTCGCCAGCACCGGCCTCGGCCAGTTGGTGAACACCGTGTTCTCCCGCTCGATCGTCATGACGTCGGCGTGCTTGGTGATCGCCCAGAAGGGGCGGTAATGCGGTACGTCCACCCACGACACCGGGGCGTTGGCGCGCAGGTGGGCCAGCGCCGCGTGCAGCCGGCGCTCGTCGGTGAAGGCCTGCGGGTCGGCCAGGACCCGCGCGGCCTCGTCCATCGTCGGAGCGCTCACAGCCGACATCTCCTCACCGCCGAAACTCTCCTCACTGCCGAAACTCCTTCAGTGCGGCCCGAATACAGTCCTGTGACGCGGCATAGAAGATCGGCAACACCCGATCGGCCACCCCGCTACAGCGCTCGCGTAGCGCCGCGCCGACTTCCTCGATCGGGGCGACCACCGCAAAGGTGCCGAGCATTTCGTCATCAATGAGCGACCCCATGGTGTCCCACTCGCCCCGCTTGGAGAGCCGGTGCAACTCGTCGTGCAGATCGCCCCAACCGTGTAGGTCGAGCACCTTGCGGTAGGCGGGCGTGGACCCGTAGAACGCGATCTGTTTGCGGGCGGCGGTCATGGCTTTGGCCAATTCGCCGTCGGTTGTTCCGGTCGCGACCATCACTTCGGCCGATATCTCGAAATCACCGCGGTCTCGCCCGGCGCGCTGCAGGCCGCGCAGCAGCACCGGCGTCGTCACTTCGGTGAGGTACCGCCGGGAAACCATGGGGTGGCCCAGGTGACCGTCGGCGATCTCCCCGCAGATCTCGGTCATCGCCTCACCGACGGCGGCCAGGAAGACCCTCGGCGTCCCGTACGGGTGCGGTTCGGGAGTGAACATCGGCGTCATGATCTTGTGGGTGTAGAACTCACCCTCGAAGCGCAGTTTGGTGCCGTCGCTCCAGGCCGACCAAATCTCGTGCAGGGCCGCGACGAATTCGCGCATCCGCCGGGCCGGATGACTCCAGGGCATGCTGAATCGCTTCTCGATGTGGGCCTGGATTTGGGTGCCCAGGCCGAGGATGAACCGGCCGTTGGAGTAGGCCTGCAGGTCCCAGCCCAGGTTGGCGACGATCATCGGGTTGCGCGCGAAGGCCACCGCGATGTTGGTGCCCAGCTCGATTCGCGAGGTGTGCTCGGCGGCCAGCGCCAGCGGCAGGAACGGGTCGTGGCTGGTCTCGGCGGTCCAGCCGCCGGCGCAGCCCTGCTCTTCCAGAGCGATGGCCGCGTCGATGACCCGGTCCAGTCTGTTGGGTATGCCCCCGTCGATCTTGAGGGCCCCGCGCGACATAGGGCAAAAGCTACAGTAAGCAATTCGGTAGGGTCAACGTCAGCCAACTCCGCAGCGCTGCGCGGCCGCGCTACAGTAAGCACTTCGGTAGGTATCGACCGGCGAGTGAGGACTGCAGAGCATGGCTGAGGCCCCCAAGAAGCCCGCCGATTGGGCCGCGACGCTCGAGGACCTCGAGGCGCGTCGCCGGCACTCGCTGGGGATGGGCGGGCCGGAGCGCCTGGACAAGCACCGCGGCAAAGGCAAGTTGGACGCGCGTGCCCGCATCGAGCGGCTGCTGGACCCGGGCACGTTCCGTGAGATCGGCACGCTGGTCGGCGGCGAGGTTGCCGCGGACGCGATCGTCACGGGCTCGGGCCTGATCAACGGTGTGCCGGTGATGGTGGGCGCCGAGGATTTCACCACGCTGGCCGGAAGCATCGGGCCCGGCGGCAATTCGAAGCGATACCGGATCGCCGAACTGGCTCTGCGCGACCGCATTCCGCTCGTCATGCTGCTCGACGGCGCCGGCTTCCGCCCGACCGGTGGACATTACGGGCGCAGCCCCACCGACCTGCTGGCCCAGACGCAGTGCTCCGGCCGGGTCCCGACCGTCGCCGCCGTGCTCGGCCCGTCGGCCGGCCACGGTGCTCTGGTTGCCCCGGTGTGCGACTTCCGGATCATGAGCCGGCAGGGGACCATCTTCACCGCCGGACCACCCGTGGTGAAAGAGTCCACCGGCGAAGAGATTTCAAAGGAAGACCTGGGCGGGCCGGACGTCGCGCTGCCCAGCGGGGTGATCCACAACGTCGCCGAGGACGATGAATCCGCACTCGACGACATCCGCCGCTACCTGTCGTACTTCCCACCGAGCGCGTGGGCCTATCCGCCGTCGCTGGCGGCGGACGAGACCACCCAGCCCCGGCCGACCCCCGAGTTGCTCAACGTCGTCTCCCGCGACAATCGACGCGTCTACGACATGCGCGCGGTGCTCGACGTCGTATTCGACCGGCCGGACTGGTTCGAAGTGCAGCCCGCCTTCGGCCGGGCGATCATCTGCGCGCTGGCCCATCTGGGCGGACACCCGGTCGCCGTCGTTGCCAACCAGCCTCGGGTACTGGCCGGGTCCATCGACTCCGACGCCGCGGACAAGGCCGCGCACTTCATCCTGGTCGCCGATTCCTTCCATTTGCCGATCGTGTTCCTGGCCGACAATCCCGGCATGCTGCCCGGTAGCCGCTCCGAACGCCAGGGTGTGCTGCGCAGCGGGGGGCGGATGTTCGCCGCGCAGACCGCCGCAACCACGATCAAGTTGCACGTCACCCTGCGGAAGGCCTACGGGTTCGGCTCGATGGTGATGTCGCTGCTCGGATTCGACCATCAATCGGCCACATTCGCCTACCCGGGCGCCACCATGGGCGCCATGAGTGCCGCGGCGCTCAGTCGCGCATCCAACGCCGGCGAGGACCTCTCGGCCAAGCTGCGTGACGCCGAATTGCAGGCGTCCTACCGGTCGGCCGAACACATGGGGTTCGACGAGCTCATCGATCCGGCCGAGACGCGGGACGCGCTGCTGGCCGCACTGCAGCGGGCGCTGTCGGCCCGGCAGGCGATCGCCGAGCCGGTGACCCGCGCGGTCATCCTGCCGTAGTTGGCTTGCGCCACTAGTCGCGGTAGGCCCGCACCACCGGCTCTAGCTCGTCGGGCGTGGCACCGTGCAGGATCACCGCGTCGGCGCCATAGTCGAATTCGCGGCGGATGCGCTGCGCGCACTGTTGCGGCGATCCGGTGGCCGAGGGCTCCAGCCATTCGTCCGGGATCAGTGTGGCGATGTGCTCGATCTGCTCGGGCGTGGCCTTGTGGTCGATGCCGCCGGCGATCGAGGTGACCACCGAATCCTCGCGGAACCGTTGCAGGACAGCGGGATCCCAGTTGTTGGTCTGCACCAGCAGGTCGCCGTAGCCCTGCAGGTAGGTGGCCAACCGGGCGACGGTCTTCTTCAACCGCAATTGCTCGGGCAGGTGGTCGCCCACCGTGGCGAAGCATGACCACACCCGGACGCTGGCGGGATCACGACCGGCCTGCTCCGCGGCGGACTTCACCGTGGCGACGGCCCGCTGCAGCGTCTCCGGGGTGAAATAGGTGTGCAGGATGACGTCGTCGAAGGCCCGGCCGCCCAGCGCCAGCGTGTTGGGCCCGAACGCCACCAGCGCCAGCCGGATGTCCTCGTCGAAATCCCGGTCGAGGAACAGGATCGGGTACTTGCCCATCGGGCCGTCGTGGTTGAAGATCACCTCCCCATGCCACAACCGGCGCATCACCTGGGCCCAATCCTCCATCTGCGCCGTGGTCACCGCCGGAATGCCGAACGCCCCATAGATCGCCGCGATGCCACGCCCGATGCCCAGGGTGAAGCGCCCGCCCGAGAGCCGGTGCATCGTGGTAGCCCACGACCCGGTGATCAGCGGATGCCGGGTGTTGTGATTCGTTGCGGCAGTGGCGATCTGCATGCGGTTGGTCACCGCACACGCCGCGCCGACGAGAGACGACGCCTCCTTGATGTTCCAGCGTTCGGAGATGAACGCGGTGCCGAAACCGAGTTCTTCCCCGCGGCGCGCCTCGTCCATCAGCGTGGCCGGGCCCTCGCCACCCGCGCCGGCGAGCAGGTAATAGCCCAATTCGTCGAGAACGCTCAAACCCACACTCCTTGCTTGTAGCCACAGTTCCAGACCTCGGTGATCCTGCCGTCCACGACGCGGAACACCTCGATGCTCGCCACGTTGGTCTCGGCGCCGTTGGACGTGATGGCCGAGTCGTAGACGATAGCGACGTGCTCGTCGTCGGCGACGACGATGTTCAGCGCGAAGCGCAGCGAGTCGCACACCTGCCACATGTCGGCGACCCGCTGCACCGCCTCGGCGTGGGTCAACGTGTGTGCCCCGCCCGGCTCGTGCCGAATGACGCTGTCGCCCAACAATTCCTCAGCCAGCTCGAGGTTGCGCTCGTTCCAGACCACCAGGTTGTAAAGCTCGACCACCTCGCGCGCGGTGCGGACCGCAGCCATCACCCGGACACGGCTTCCTGCAGGAACCCCTCGGAAACCCGGCGCACCCTGCCGGACAGGACGTGACTGACATGCCCACCGGCATACCAGTACAACCGGCCGCCCCACTTCTCCTGCAACACCAAAGCCGGCTCCAGCATGGCCATCCGGTCGTGCCGTGCAGCGACGATGAGCCGACGATCCGGTGGTGGCGCCGGGTCCGCCTGTAGCGGGTCTATCACCGTCGTGAGCCGAGCCACCACGTCGGACTGCAACAGCTTGCGGTAGTCGCTGCGCGACGATCCCGACCGGCCCAGGTGCCGGGCGATCATCCCGTTGAGCCCCAGAATGGGCGTGTACAGCGCAACGGCGTCCACGTCGCGCTCGAAATGCGACACCAGCGCCGCGACCGGGCTGCCCATCGAAACCCCGGCCACCACAACGGCAGTCGCTTGCCGTCGCACCCAGCGCACGACGGCGCGGATCTCCGACACCGACCGCATCATGCCGGCGACGTTGCCCAGTGGATCCATGTCCGGATAGGTGGGCCAATGACCGCGCCGACTGCCGTGACCGGGCTGAATCGGCATCGCGACGTTGAAGCCCAGCACCCGGTGGATCCGGTCGATCCGCGACATGAGCATGTCTTCGGCGCCACCCTGACCGGCGCCGTGAATCCACACCAGCCACGGTCGCGGCCCGTCGCGATGCCGGCACAGGTGGACCGCCGCCCGGGCCGGACCGCCAAAGCCCTCGTCGGCCAACGTTTTCGGTAAGCCCGGATCGTGTTCGAACGTCATCCGTTCGTACGCCAGCCCGGCGATGCGTCGGCGTTTGATGGCGTGTACCCGCAGCGGTGCCGGCTCGGCGTGTGCGCCGTCGATGCCGAGTTGCGACAGTTCCTCTGCCACCGGCAGGCATCCAGTGAGCGAGCGCACCGATTTCGGCGCTCCGCCGCCCAGCACCGAGAAGCCGGTCAGCACAAGCTCGTCCAGAAATATCTCACCGAACTGCCGCACGGTGCGCGGAGCCGCCGGAACAAGCCCGGTCGATCCGGTGGCATCGGTCCGAAGACCGGAGATGGTGCGCGGCAACACCATGCCCAACTCCCGGGTGATGCCCAACCCCCGCATGGCCCACGACATATCAATCACCTACCTCAGCTTGAACCCGGTGTACCCGGTGGCCGCGACCTCATCGCGGCGTCGCCGGTATTCGGGGATTCCGCCGGTATATCAACCGATGCAGCATGTACAGGCCGGAGAATCCGGCGCCGATCACGATGACGTCGAAGTCAGGTTCCATCGCCGGTCACCTTCGGGACGAGCCCAGATGCCATGAAGCTCCTTGCCGCGCGGTGGGCCGAACTGCTGAAATCTATACTGTAACGGATTTAGTATCAGCCGGACGGAGGCATCGGCAAGTGAAAGTCCCGTTCACCTGGAAGGTCACCGGGTGGTTCATGATCGGGTGGTCACCCGAATTCCCGGTCGGTGAGGTGCGGCCACTGCGGTACTTCGGTGAGGACCTGGTCGCCTACCGCGACGAGTCCGGCGACCTGCACGTGCTGGAAGCCCACTGCAAACACCTCGGCGCACATCTCGGCCATGGCGGCAAAGTGGTCGGTGACTGCGTGCAATGTCCGTTCCACGGCTGGCGCTGGGGACCCGACGGCACCAACCGCTACATCCCCTACCAGCCGGACCGGCCCAATCGGGGGCTGAGGCTGCGGGTCTACCCGGTGACCGAGCAATACGACTGCGTTTTCGCCTGGCATCACCCGCACGGCGAGCCGCCGCAGTGGGAGATGCCGGACATTTTTCACAAGTTCCCACAGTTCGAGACCGACCCGCGGGCCTATTACCGCGCCTATCCGGAGTTCTCGCGGCGGGCCGAGCGGGAACCCGTGCATCCGCAGATCGTGGCGGAGAACGCCCCCGACAGCGCGCATTTCGAGTATGTACACCACGCGACGGTGACCCCGCGGGTGCTGGAGTGGAAGATCGACGACCACGAGTGGCAGTTCGTCGCCGGTTGGCCGGACGCGCGCAGCGACAACCCGGAGGACCTGGCGCTGCGGTTCCACAGTCACCTGTTCGGTCTCGGTGGCGCGATCAGCGCCTTCGAGGGCGCGCAGAACCATCGGCTGATCTTCACCTGCACACCGGTCGACGACGAATGCTCGGACCTGTTCTATTCGATCTGGTGGCCGCGAAACCCCGGCGATGACGCGCCGGTGCCCGACGGCAAGCTCCGCGACCTCATCGAACGGCAGTTCCTGTCCACCGTCTTCGACGACCTGGAGATCTGGCGCTACCAGAAGTACGTCGAACACCCGGCGCTGTCCAAGGTCGACGCGAAAGGCTACATGGCACTGCGGAAGTGGGCCACCCAGTTCTACGACGTAGCGCCACGCGACTCCGCGAGCGCGTCGGCATGACCGACACCGCTTCCGGGACGCACGGCGGATTTCCCGACATCAAACCCGCCGACGCACCACACC
This sequence comes from Mycobacterium asiaticum, assembly GCF_001668675.1. Classification (GTDB taxonomy): domain Bacteria; phylum Actinomycetota; class Actinomycetes; order Mycobacteriales; family Mycobacteriaceae; genus Mycobacterium; species Mycobacterium asiaticum_D. Next base: position 9,015 of record NZ_LZKQ01000332.1, read on the forward strand.
CCGAATTGGGCGAGTTCGTGGCGGCGCTGCGCCGGTTACAGGATCTCACCGTGTCGACCAATCCCGATCCGGCGCTGTGGATCGGCGCGTCCCGCCTGATAAACGACGCCTGTGCGCTACTCGAGTGCCACCAGGCGCCGGAGACTGAGGCGCCCGGTGGCCGAGTCTTGGACCTGCCCGGGTTGGGCCATCCCCTGCTGCCGCCCTGGATGGTCACGGCGGCCGGGCCCGACGGTGTCACCATGGAAGGACTCTTCACCAGGGCACACGTCGGCGGAAACAACGCCGTGCACGGCGGCATGATTCCGTTGTTCTATGACTGGCTCTTCGGCATGGTGGTTTCCACCGCCGACATTCCCCCCACCCGTACGGGTTATCTGCATGTCGATTACCGGGCCATCACCCCGATCGACGAACCGCTCACGGCGAGCGGCCGGATCGAGCGAATCGAGGGCCGGAAGGTTTTCATCGCCGCGTCTATGAAAAGCTCGGACGGTGCGATCCTCACCGAAGCGTCCGGGCTGATGGTTCGCCTGTTACCCCACCAACCGTAGTCTCGCGAGCAGACGCAAAAGCACCCGGCGCGCGGCGCAAAAGGGCACTTTTGCGTCTGCTCGGCGGAAGGAGTGCTGTGCCCGAATTCACCGTTCCCGCGGTCGCGGCTGCCGTCGCCGCCGCGATACCTGACCGCGAACTCGTCGTCCAGGGCGACCGGCGCTACACCTACGCCCAGGTCATCGAGCGGTCCAACCGGCTGGCCGCCTTCCTGCACGCGCAAGGGCTGGGTTGTCACACCGAGCGCTCCGAGCTGCCGGGCCACGAGGTCGGTCAGGACCTGCTGGGCCTGTACGCCTACAACGGCAACGAGTTCGTCGAGGCGTTGCTCGGCAGTTTCGCCGCCCGCGTCGCACCGTTCAACGTCAATTACCGCTACGTCAAGAACGAGCTGCAGTACCTGCTGGCGGACTCGGGGGCGACCGCACTGCTTTACCACGCGGTGTTCGCGCCGCGGGTGGCCGAAGTGCTTCCCGAGCTGCCAAAGCTGCGCGTGCTCATCCAGATCGCCGATGACTCGGGTAACCAATTACTAGATGGTGCAGTCGATTACGAGAGCATCATGGCCGGCGCCTACGAGACGCCGCCGGTGCAGCACTCCCCCGACGACTTGTATGTCCTCTACACCGGCGGCACCACCGGCATGCCCAAGGGCGTGCTGTGGCGCCAGGCCGACATCTTCATGACGTCCTTCGGCGGCCGCGATCTGGTGGGCGGGCAGTTCGTATCTTCCATCGACGAGATCGTGACCCGGGTGAGCGCGGGCCCGGGCACCAAACTGATGGTGTTGCCGCCGCTGATTCACGGTGCCGCCCAATGGAGTGTGATGACCGCGCTGACCACCGGGCAGACCATCGTATTTCCCTCGGTCGTCGACCATCTGGACGCCGAGGAGGTGGTGCGCGCGATTGAGCGCGAACACGTGGCGGTGGTGACGGTGGTGGGTGACGCGATTGCGCGGCCGCTGGTCGCCGCGATCGAGAAAGGGGTCGCCGATGTCTCGTCGCTGTTCGTCATCGCCAACGGCGGTGCGCTGCTGACGCCGTACGTCAAGCAACGCCTCATCGACGTGCTGCCCAACGCGATGGTGATCGACGGGGTCGGGTCGTCGGAGACGGGTGCCCAGATGAGCCACCTGTCGACGTCGGGTTCGGTGTCGACCGGCAACTTCACCGCGGGTCCGGATACATTCGTTGCGGCCGAGGATCTTTCGTCGATTCTGACACCGGGCCACGACGGCATCGGTTGGTTGGCGCAACGCGGCTATGTTCCGCTGGGCTACAAGGGCGATGCCGCGAAGACGGCGGCGACCTTCCCGGTAATCGACGGCGTGCGGTATGCGGTGCCCGGCGACCGGGCCCGTCATCACGAGGCCGGCCACATCGAGTTGCTCGGCCGGGACTCGGTCACCATCAACTCCGGCGGCGAAAAGATCTTCGCCGAGGAGGTCGAAACGGCGATCGCGTCGCATCCCGCGGTGGCCGACGTGGTGGTGTCCGGACGCCCGAGCGAGCGGTGGGGCCAGGAAGTCGTCGCGATCGTCGCGCTTGCCGACGGCGCCTACGCCGAGGCCGACGAGTTGGTCGCGCACGCCGGAAAGTCGTTGGCGCGCTACAAACTTCCCAAAGCCATCGTGTTCCGTCCCGCCCTGCAGCGCAGCCCCTCGGGCAAGGCCGACTACCGATGGGCGCGGGAACAGGCGCTCAACCCCTAGCGCTCGACGACCCCCATCGCGGACTGCGCACGCCGCTCGTAGAAAGCCCGTTCGGCATGGTCGATGTCGTCGAGCAACAGCGTGTCCGCGCCGATCCTCCGATTGAACCACCGTCGGCCGCGTGCGCCGAGCATCGACACCACCGGCCCGACGAACCGGGCCGGCCGGGGTACCGATACCTGCGTGCGCGGTTTGTCCAGCGCCGAGACGATGGCGGCGGCCACCACGTCGGGCTCCACCGGTCGGCCCACGCCAGAGGCCTTGGTCCCGGCGATCAGATCGGTCTGGGTGAAGGGTGGCAACACGACGCTCACTTGCACGCCGTGCGGAGCGATTTCGTCGGCCAGCGCCACGCTGAGTCCGACGACGCCGTACTTTGTGGCGGCATAGACCACCTGCCCCGGAATGGCCATCACGCCGGCCATCGATGCGATGTTGACGATGTGACCGCGACGCCGGGCCACCATTTCGGGCAGCACCAGCTGGCAACCGTTGAGTACGCCATAGAGATTCACCTCGAGGGCGGACCGAATGGCTTGTGCCGGTTGATCGGTGAACGGACCTACGGGCATCACTCCGGCATTGTTGATCATCACATCGATGCCGCCGCCGCTGCCGGATCGAGCCAGGCCGAGAAACTGAGCGAACGAATCCCGGTTCGCGACGTCCAGTGGGTAGCCCAAAACCGCGCCGGTAAGGCTCAATTCGGCAACAGCCTCGTGGAGCGCGGCGGCGTCGCGGTCACCGATCACCACCAGCGCACCACGGACCAGCAATGCCTTCGCCGTCGCGAACCCGATGCCCCGGGCGCCGCCGGTGACGACGACCGTTCGGCCGCGGACTCTGTCCATCCCGAACCTCCCTACCGCAGTTCCTCGAGGATCGTCGCGATCACTTCTTGGGGCAGGCCGGCCGGAAATCCCGGCAGCACCCGGTCCACCGCGCCGTCGCACCGTTCCCGCAGCGCAGATGCGACCCGGTCGACCGGCGCCACGACGGCGAAGGCGTCGAGCACCTCGTCGTCGATCAACGCACCCATGGCGTCCCAGTCGCCCCGACGTGACAACCGGTGCAACTCGGTGTGTAGGTCCGCCCAGCCGTGCAGGTCGAGCACCCGGAGGTAAGCCGGCGTCGACCCGTAGAACGCGATCTGCTTTCGCACCGCGACGGCGGCATCGAACATCTCACCTTCGGTGCGGCCCGTCACCACGAACACCGGGCAGGACACCGCGACCTCACCGCGCGCGCGACCGGACCGCCGCAGCCCGCGTTGCAGTGCCGGGAGGGTCACTTCGTCCAGGTACCGCGCGGTGGTGAACGCGTGAGCGATCACGCCGTCGGCGACCTCGCCGCACAGCTCGGTCATGGTCTCGCCGACGGCGGCGACGAAAACCCTTGGCGGCGCGCAGTTCAGCGGTTCGGGGGTGAACATGGGCGTCATCAGCGTGTGGGTGTAGAAGTCACCCTGGAAGTTGAGCCGGGAGCCCTGCTGCCAACTGTCCCAGATCGTTCGCAGCGCGCAGATGAACTCGCGCATCCGCGGCACCGGGCGGCTCCACGGCATACTGAACCGCTTTTCGATATGAGTCCGGATCTGGGTGCCCAGGCCCAGGATGAATCGACCACCGGAGTACGACTGCAGGTCCCAGGCGGTGTGCGCGACGGTCATCGGGTTGCGGGCGAAAGCCACCGCGATGCTGGTGCCCAATTCAATCCTGGACGTGTGCTCGGCCGCCAGCAGCATGGGCAGAAAGGGATCGTGGTTGATCTCACCGGTCCAACAGCCGTCGTAGTGACGCCGTTCGAGTTCGGCGGCGACGCCGGGCGCCCGTCGCGGTTCCATGGGGATGCCCCCATCGATCTTGATGCCGGCGCGCGCAGAGGCACCGCTCATGCGTGTGGACGTTACTGTAATTAATTCGGTAGGGTCAACCGGTGCATGCACTGGGCGAGGCGATACTGGGTGGCTGGCGATTGGAGTCTTTCGTATCCCGCGATGTCGCGACCGGCCAGCTCCGGCGTCCGTTCGGCGAGCACCCGTCCGGCCTGATCCTTTACACCAATGACGGCCATATGTCGGCCCAGCTGACGCCCGGGCCCGGCAGCGAGTTCATCTCCTACGGCGGACGGTTCCGCGTTGACGAAGCCGCGGGCACGGTCTACCACGACGTCGCGATCGCGACGTTGCCGGAGTTGTTGCAGCAACCGCAGATTCGCAACGCACGGGTGGACGGCGATCGGCTGACCTTATCGGCGAGCATCACGTCGCCGGAGGGCACCACCACGCACAGCACCCTGGTCTGGCGCCGCGACCCGGGCTAACGCAGCACCCGCACCGGCACGTTGCTCCAGCCGGCGACATTTTGCATGTTGACCCGTTGGCAACCCGCCCAGTCGACCTGGTAGCGCGGCATGAATTCGAGCATCCGCTCCAGTGCGACGGTGCTCTCCAGGCGCGCAAGGGCCGCGCCGAGACAGCTGTGGATGCCGTAGCCGAGTCCGAGGTTCTGCGCCTGAGTGCGGTCGCGGTCGATCTCGAAGGTGTCCGGATCGGTCCAGGCCAGCGGATCCCGGTTGGCCGAGCCACCCACCAGGAACACCGGTTTTCCGGCCGGGATGGTCTCGCCGTGCAGGCTGACCTCACGGGTCGAGCGTCGCACGTTGTACTGCGCGGGCGCCTCGTAGCGCAGCAGCTCCTCGACCGCGAGCGGGACCTTGCTGCGATCCGCGAGCAGCTTGCGCCACTGGTCGGGATTGCGGGCGAACACAACGGCCGCGTTGCCGATGAGCTTGGTGACCGTCTCGGCGCCGGCGCCGCCCAACAACGTGGCGAATTCGGTGATCTCGACGTTGTCCAGCGGGGCCATTTCGCCGTTCTCACGCTCGATCTCGGCGCGGATCAGCCTGCTCAGCAGATCGTCACCCAGGGCCTCCCGGCGCTGCTTGGTGAGACGGTAGTAGTAGATGGCCATGTCGACGGCGGACTTCAGACCGGCCTCGCCCATCTCGACTTCGCCGGGCGCGCGGTGCAACAGGTCGTCGATCCACAACCGGATCTGCTGGCGATGCTGCTCCGGCACCCCTTGCATGGTCGTCATCACGTCGACGGGAAACAGTGCCGAGAAGTCCTGAACGAAGTCGAAACCGTCCGGGTCGACCGCGGACAGGTACTTGTCGACAACCTGGGTCACCAACGGCCGCAACGCCTGGATGGCGCGCGGGGTGAACACCTTGTTGAGCAGGCCGCGCATCCGACGGTGCGCGGGCGGGTCCATGGCGATGATCGAACCGTGCTTGGTCACTTCGCCTTTGCGCACCTGCGCCAGGTCGACTCCGTACGCCGAGGAGTAGGTCTGGTGGTCCTTGAACGCCGCGGCCACATCTTCGTGACGGGTCAGGGCGTAGAAGTCGTATTCGGCGCTGTAGTACACGGGAGCCTCGGCCCGCATCCGGCTATACGTCTCGTACGGGCTGTTGAAAAACTCTTCGGAAAACGGGTCGAACACCACCGCGGCAGTGGTCACCGGAGGTCCTCCGGTGTCTGGATACGGCGACGGGTTCTGTTGCGCTGCAGCACAAGCTGGTCAGCGCACTGATCCTCGGCCACGTTGCGACCTCTCCCCGATGGGCGTGGAATGATCAACGGTAATGGTTACAGTATTATAGTCAAGTGTCCTTGGCACCACGAAAGCGAGAATCGCCGCAATGAACGACGTCGCCATCATCGGAGTGGGCCTGCACCCGTTTGGCCGGTTCGAAGGAAAGTCCGCGATGCAGATGGGCGTCGACGCGATCTTCGCCGCGGTCAAAGACGCCGGTGTGCAGTGGAGCGACATCCAGGCGGCGACCGGTGGCAGCTGGACGGTGGCCAATCCCGACGCGATCGTCGGCATGGTCGGACTGTCCGGCATTCCGTTCACCAACGTGTTCAACGCATGTGCCACCGCGGCCAGCGCGGCGAAGGCCTGCGCCGACGGAATCCGACTGGGAGACTATGACATCGGAATCGCGATCGGGCTGGACAAGCACCCGCGCGGTGCGTTCACCGAAGATCCCGCGCTGGTCGGCATGCCGCGCTGGTACGCCGAGAACGGGCAGTACCTGACCACCAAGTTCTTCGGGATGAAGGCCAACCGGTACCTGCACGACCACGGCATCTCGCAGCGGACCCTGGCCAGGGTCGCCGCCAAGAATTTCCGGAACGGCGTACTGAACCCGAATGCGTTCCGCCGCAAGCCGATATCCGAGGACGACATCCTGGCGTCGGCGATGCTGAACTACCCGCTGACCCAGTACATGTTCTGCGCCCCGGACGAAGGCGCCGCCGCGGTGGTGATGTGCCGCGCCGACATCGCGCACCGCTACACCAGCAAGCCGGTCTACTTGAAGGCCGCCGAGGTCCGCACCCGCCGGTACGGCGCCTACGAGGTGAACACGACGTTCGCCCCCGTCGAGGAGGATGTCGCGCCCACCGTCTACGCCGCGCGCGCCGCATTCGACAAAGCGGGCGTCAGTCCGGACGACGTGGACGTGATCCAGTTGCAGGACACCGATGCCGGCGCGGAGATCATCCACATGGCCGAATGCGGTTTCTGCGCCGACGGGGACCAGGAGAGGCTGCTGGCCGACGGCGCTACCGAGATCAACGGCGCGATGCCGGTCAACACCGACGGCGGCCTGATCGCCAATGGGGAGCCGATCGGTGCGTCAGGCCTACGGCAGATCCACGAGATCGTGCGGCAACTGCGGGGCCAGGCCGGTGACCGCCAGGTCCCCGGTGAACCGAAGGTCGGCTTCGCTCAGCTTTACGGGGCGCCTGGCACGGCCGCGGCGACAATCCTGACCACGTGAACACACCCAGCGCTCGTGCACCGATGTCCGCGGCTACCTCCGAAGCGACTCAGGGCAAGACGGGGACAGCTGGCAGCCCATCGGTGACCCGCGCCGGATTGTGCCAGTTGCGACGCTCGCGACATTGGAGCACCACGGCAGCGGCCACAACTACGCAAATGGCAGCCGGCACGAGCAATGCGTTGCCGCCCAGGCGGGCGCCGCTCAGTATTCCGGCAATCGCGCCGGTGAGGAACAGCAACAGCGTCACGGACAGGATCGCAACCTTCCACTTGTCGATTCCGTGGTGACGGCTGCGCCCCAGCATGAGTCCGAGGTCGGTCACGGTGCCGGTGAAATGGGTGGTGCGGACCGACATGCCGCGAAAGCTCGAGGTAAGGCCGTTTTGCAGACCGAGCGCCGCTGCCGCCAGCAACGCCTGGACTGCGGTCTCCTCAATTCCGAGGGCAGCAAGCTGCGCCTTCAACGCCTCGATTTCGGAACCCGCTGCAGCAAGCAGAAGCAGCACGGCTTCGATGAGCAGCACCGCCGCGTGCCGGGTGCTGCGAGGGCCGCGGGCGTACGCGAGCAGCGCCCCGGCGATGGCCGCTCCGACCAAGAATCCCAGCAGGATGGCCACCAGCACGTGACTCTCGTATCGCCACGGGTTGGCGGTGTCCATGCCGAGCTGAGTTGTGACGCCAGTCAGGTTGCCAACCGGCACCGCGAAGACGAGCAACGCCACCGCGTTGACGAATCCGGCCGCGGCCGCAAGCGCCGCGCAGTAGGCGAGCATTCGTCCCTGAGGTGGCAAGTCACCAACGCTCATCGAGTTCCCCTCCAAGTCTCACCTGCGCGATTGCGGATTCATCGGCGCTGCCGGTGATCACAAGCAATGTTGCGCGGTGCGGCTTGCGGGATCCTTGAAGGATTCTTGCCGACAGAGCGGCTGTGATGAAGCTCGCCCAGGTCGCGACCTCGCGACCGGCTCAGGACGCCTTTGTCGCCGGCGGCGCATAGGCGGGCTTGCCGAGACCCAGCACATGTTGGGCGATCATGTTGCGGAAGACCTCCAGCGTGCCGCCGTAAATGCCTGCCAGCGGAGCGAATCGGTAGAGGTATTCCGAGGTCCCGCCGTCCGCGGCACCCTCGGTCTCGATCGGCAGCACCGAGGCCGGGCCCGCGATGTCCATCAGGTCGGGTCCGATATCGCGCATCGTCTGCGCCTGCGCGACCCTGCCGAAGATGCTCGGCGTGGACAGCGCCGCCTCCAGCCGTGCGGCGCTGCGACCCAGCCGGTATGCCACGGATCCGTCGTCGATCGGCCGCGCCCCATCGGGTCCCGGCTGCGCGGCCCGGGCCGCCACCGCGTCCACGGCCGCGGACATGAACCCGGTTTGGTGCTGCATGATCGCCACGTCCTGCAGCCCGTCCGGCGCCGCCGCAACGGCACCGTGCTCGGCGTCCAGCGGACCGCGTAGCACCGTCCAACCGCCGTTGACCTCGCCGAGCAGATACTTGTCGTCGACGCGTACGTCGCTGTAGTAGACGATGTTGGTCCGGTCTCCATCCACCGTGCGGATGCCCTGGATTTCGATGCCGGGCAGGCCGAGCGGGACCAGAAACATGGTCAGGCTCTTATGCTTTCGCGCCGTCGGGTCGGTGTTGGTGATCAGGAATACGTACTGACAATTGTGCGCGCCGGTGGTGAACATCTTCGAGCCATTGATGATCCAGCTCGACCCGTCCCCCTCCGGCACCGCCCGCGTCTTACAAGTCGCGACGTCCGAGCCGCCCTCGGGCTCGGTGTAGCCCAGGCACATCCGCACCTCGCCGGTGAAGACCTTCGGCAGCACCTCCTCGACCAGTTCGGGTTTACCGAACGCGGCCACCGCACGCGCCACCATCGCCGTGGTCCCCCACGTCACCCACGGCGTGTGCACCCGCCGCTTCTCCAGCTCCCAGATGCGGCGCCGGACTCGAGTGAACCCACCGTCGGCCGCCGACTTCCATTCCTTCTCCAGATAACCGGCCGCACCGATCGCCAGATGCACACCTTCATCGAAGTTGTCACCGGTCTCGCGGTCGCGGCGGCGAACCTCATCGGTCACGTGTTCGGCAAGGAATGCCCGGACCTCGGCAAGAAAAGCCTGGTCGTCGTCGTCGAGTTCGACGCGCGCGAAATCCATTGCCCTAGGCTCCTTCTCGCTCGGCGACCAGTCGGCCCACCTGCTTGGCCGTGAGGCCCGGATCGCCGCCGGCCAGCGCCCAACCCCGGGCACGGACCAGATAGGCCGTTGCGGCCGCCTCCACCGACACGCCGAGGCCGCCTTGGATGTGGACCGCCATGGTCGCCGCTTTGGGCGCCTCTTCGGCCATGAACACGAACGCGCACCCGGGTAGTTCCGGGCGCTCGTCCGGCTCGTTGTCGAGGAACCACGCGGCGCGCCGGGCCAGGTTACGGCCACCCTGAACGGCGATTGCCATGTTGGCCAGGGGATGCGAGATGGCCTGCAGTGTCGAGATGGGCACACCGAGGGTGTAGCGCGTCTTGGCGAACTCGGCGGCAATGGTCATGGTCTGCTCGACGAGACCGGTCAACGCCGCCGCGGTCAGCACCCGCCACTCGTCGACGGCACGGCGGTAAGCGGCGATCGCCTCGGGGCCCGAACCAAGGACCGTCCGTGAATCCGCCGCGTCCGGGTCCACCCAGGCCATCGGCAACTGCCCCAGGTTGGGCACCCGCGTCGGGCTGGTCGCGAACGTCAGCAACGCCACCTCGTCCCCGTCCCGGACGATGAGGCCGTCGGCAATCGCTGCGGACGGGATGAGTCGTTGTCCCGAAACGGGTTCCGGCGCAATTTCGAGACCGATGATGCGGCTGCCCTCGAGCATCTCCGGCGCGACGGCGCCCAGCCGTTCCGCGAGCCGCACCGCGCAGACGTGGTCGATCCAGGGCACCGGCGCGAGCACCCGACCGAGTTCTTCGGCGACCAGCGCCAGATCCACCAGCGTCGCGCCGTCCCCGCCGGCGTGCTCCGCCACTGCCATCGAAGTGGCGCCCGTCGCGCACAACCGTTCCCACAGGCTCTTGTCGAATCCCGTTTCCTGGGCGGCCCACACGGTCTCGATCGGGCAGTGGGTCTCCAGAAGTTGGCGGTAGGCGTCCTGCAGAGCCTTGTGGTCCTCGCTCAGGCTGTAGTCGACACGGCGCAATTCGTAGCGATCCATCGGTTACCGCTCCTAATTCTCGTCAGCGCCGAAAAAGAACTCGTTGGCGTTGTTGTACAGGTAGTTGTCCAGTACCTCGGCGGGTAGGTCGAGGGCGTTGGCCTCCGGGACGACGCGATGCTGGCGCAGCACCGGCCAGTCGGAGGCGAAGATCACCTTGCCGGGACCTCGGGTGCGCATGTAGTGAATGAGGCTGTCCGGCAGTCGTTTCGGTGACCAGGCCGACGTCATGAGCCGTAGGTTGCGGTATTTGATCAGCATCCGGATCGCGATATCCCACCAGGGATCCGCGCCGTGGATCATGCACAGCTTCAGTTCGGGGAAGCGCGCGCACACCCGGTCCAGGTGGATCGGGTTCTGCACCTCACCGGGAATCGGCGGCCCCGGTAGGCCGGTGTTGACACACAGGGGCAGGCCGATCTCGGCGCACTTGGCGTACAACGGGTAATACACGGCATCGCTGGGCGGGTACATGCCGTCGGCCCAGAAGCTCGGGCCCACGACCGTGTACGCCACCGGCAGATCGGCCACCGTCGCGGTCAGTTCCCGGAGCGATGCCACCGGGCGCAGCAGGTTGACGCCGCCGATGGCCAGGGCGAAGCGATCCGGGCGCGCGTCGGCGAACTTGCGCGCGGTGATCGAAGGCTTCGCCAGGTTGTCCATCAGGATGGCCTTCTGGACTCCGTGTTGGTCCATCTCGTCGAGCAGCTCGGTGAGATCCACCGGCTCGAACATCGACGCCGGTCCCTTGAAGTAGTCGTCGCGAACTCGCTTCATGAACTCGGGCTGCGTCTCGGTCTCCCCGAAGTGGACGTTGACCAGGCAATCGATCACCGGCCGGGGACCCCGGTCGCTCATTTTCCGGATGTCCTTGCCATGCTTACCGTTTCAGCTTGTTGTTTGGCCCAGCGATAGTCGGCTTTGCCGTTGCCCAGCCGGCGCACCCGATCTACCAGGATAAACGCCTTGGGCGCCTTGAACCCCGCCAACCCGGCGGCACAGTGGGTGCGAATTGCGTCGGTGTCGAATTCGGCACCCGCACGCAGTTGAATCAGCGCCACGACTTCCTGGCCCCACCGTTCGCTGTCGCGGCCGACCACCAGAGCATCGGCGATCGCGGAATGTGCACGCAGTACCTCCTCGACCTCTTCGACGAACACCTTTTCACCGCCGGTGTTGACGACCAGCGAGTCCCGACCGAACAGGCGCAGTGTTCCGTCGGCTTCCACCGAGGCCCGGTCGCCCGATATCACCACGCGGCGACCCTCGACGACCGGGAATGTCTTCGCCGTCGCGGCCTCGTCGTCGAAGTAGCCCAACGGAATTCGACCGGTGCGGGCCACCCAGCCGATCTGCGGTTCACCCGGTTGCAGAAACCGGCGGTAATCCTCCGAGAGCACCAGGCCCCCGGCCCTGATCGTGAAGGTATCAGTTTGGGTGTTTTGGCGACTGTGCCCGAACCCCATGTTGCCGGTCTCCGAAGACCCGTAACCGTTGATCACGGTGATGTGCGGCAGGTACTTCAACAGGGCCCGTTGATGTTTGACGTTAGTGGCCGCGCCGCCGGTGCCGATCGCGAACAGCGCGGACAGGTCGTAGTCGCGGCGGCCAAGCTCATCCACCAGCGGTGCGGCGTAGGCATCGCCGACCATGGTCATCAGGCCGACCTTTTCGCGTTCTGCGATCGCGAGCACCGCCGCGGGATCGAACTTCTGTTGGGTGTCGTAAAGGACGGCCGTCTGCCCCGACAGGATGGCCGAGAACGCGGTCCACATGCCCGCGGCGTGCATCAACGGGGACACCGCGAACCAGGGCGCTCCGGCATTCTGTGCCCGCGCCTGGATCTCCTCGACGCCGGCGTGGTCGTCGCCGTTCATCGACGCGACGTACATATCGGCCTGCCGCCACAGCACACCTTTGGGCCGCCCGGTCGTTCCCCCGGTGCAGATCATCAACAGGTCGTCCGGCGACGGCACTTCGTCATGATCCGAATCACCCTGCGCCAGAGCATCTTCCAGGGTGACGGCACCCGCGATCTCAGGGGACCCAGTGCCGTCGTCGATCGAGATCAACAACTCGGCGCCGGCCGGCAGCACCTCGACGAATCTGGCGCCCAACGAGCGGTGATAGACGATACCGCGCGGCTTGACGTAGGCGAGCAGCTCGGCCACTTCCCGCGGTGTGTAGTAGTGGTTGACGTTGACCGGCACCACCCGCGCCTTGAGGCAGGCGATCACCAGGTCGGGATACAGGTCGTTGTACATGATCAGTGCAACCCGGTCCTGACCGCATTGCCAGTTGTCCAGCCAGGCACGCTCGGCATGTGCGCCGAATCCCCGGTGCGCCAGATAGTTGGCCAGCCGGCGCGTCCGTTCGGCGGATTCGGCGAACGTGCTGGTGCGCGCGCCGCAGATCGTCATGACCCGATCGGGCACGGTCTCGGCGACCGCATCCAGGACGGCCCCGATCGTCCATTCACCCATCGGCAGCGCTATACCGACGCAGTGATATTCGCACCCAGCAGGTCAAGCGCGTTGTCGCGCATGACTTTACGGGTGTCTTCGGCGCTGAACTCCGGGAACTGCGGAATGTCGGCAGTGAAAGCCATCGGATCGGCCAGCCCCTCGCCGTGTGGCCAGTCGGAGCCGAACAGGATCTTCTCCACGCCGATCGTCTCCGCAAGCAGCTTCACATCGTCCTCGTAATACGGGGCGATCCAGACGTTGTTCCTCAGTTGCGCCACCGGGTCCTCCTTGAAGTGATAGGGGGCGGTGTTGGCGGCTTTCTTGAGTCGCTTGATCAATCGGTAGACGAAGTACGAACCGTTCTCGATGCTCGCGACCTTCAATTTCGGGTGACGAGTGAAAACCTGATGCACGATCATCGAGGCCATCGAGTCGTGGATCGCCCGGTCATCCAGCAGCACCTGGTCGAGCGGATCCTTCTTGCCGAACCCCTCGAACGTGGCCTTGCCGCCCCACAGCGCATTGATCGCCAGGTAACCGCTGTCACTCAGGTGGAAGCCAACGGGCACACCGGCTTCGGCGAGTCGAGCCCACACCGGGTCATGCACCGGGTCGCCCAGCGACCGCGGCTTGACCAAGCCGGGCACCGGAGCGGGACGCACGAGCACCATTTTGGCGCCTCTGCCCAAGACGAACTCGACCTCCTCGACCGCTTTGACCGGATCAGCCAGCGAGATGATCGGCGCCGCGATGATCCGGTGATCTGGACGGTCGAAACCCCAGTCCTCGTCGAGCCAGAGATTGAAGGCGTGTAGCGAGGCCATGGTGGCGTCGATGTCGGACTTGAGGGCTTCCTCCACACCGCAGGCGAAAGTGGGCAGCATGAACACGGTTTGGAGGTTCTGGGTGTCCATGACTTTCACTCGGGCATCCCGGTTCTGGTATTCGGGATGGTTCCCCAACCGGTCGACCTTCATCAAGGACGCCGGATCGACACCTTCCGGGATCTCCCCGCGAAACAGCAGATCCAGACATCCCGGTTCGATGATGGGGTCGAAGGTCGGGTTCGGGATGAACTGATTGATACGTTCGCCGATCACCGCCCAGGTCCGCTTGCCGTCGTTCAGCATCTGCACGCCGCGGCGTTTGAACTCCTTCGGCAGGTGCCGAGTGAACGAGTCGATCGGTTCGTAGTAGTGGTTGTCGACGTCAATCGCCTGGTAATCCAGCGTCGTCATCGCGGACGTCCTCTCAAATCTGCCGGTTCCCTTAAGTGTCGTCGCTGTGCGAGGTCAGTGGCGGAAATCGTGGCGGGCGCTTCTCGAAGAAGGCGGTGATGCCTTCGATGAAGTCCGAACGGGTCATGGATTCGTGCATCAATCGCTCGGCGGTGTGGCTCGTCTCGACGATCGGCAGACCCGCGTCGGCGTAGAGCTGTCGTTTCATCACCGCCAGTGAACTGGGCGCGCAGTTTTCCGCGATGTCTTCGGCGTAGGCCAACGCCGCGTCGAGTAAGTGCTCGCCCGGCACCACCTGCTTGACCAGGCCCAGTTCGGCCGCCTCCTCGGCCGTGAAGGTGCGACCGGAAATCAGCAGGTCGACGGCGGCACCCCAGCCGACCAGCCGCGGCAGGATCCACGAGATGCCGTACTCGGCAACCAGTCCCCGCCGCGCGAACGAAGTGGTGAACTTCGCCCCGGCAGCGGCGAAGCGGATATCGGCCATCAGCGCCAACGCCAAGCCGATGCCTGCGATCGACCCGTTGATCGCGGCGATCACCGGCTTGCGCAATTGGGTCAGAAAATACGGGTGCTTCTCGGCCACCAGCGCGGTGACGTCGGTCTGGCTCGCCGACTCGACCGTCGTCGACGAGATGGAATCCAGATCGCCCATGTCCGCGCCCACGCAGAACGCCCGGCCGTTGCCAGTGATCACGATGACGCGCACGCGGCGGTCGGCGTCCGCGGTTTCCAAGCAGCGGAAGAACATCGACGTCAGCGCCCCGCCCCACGCGTTCCGGCGCTCCGGGCGGTTCAGCGTGATCAGCGCGACGCCGGGCGGCGAGACGTCGTACAGCACCGGGTCCCCCGGCGCGGTCGGCCGTTCGGCAACCGCGCTGCCGTCGGTGCTCATCAGACCGTCCCCTCAATCGTGCAAAGCTCGCGCAACATCCGCCGCAGCAGGGCGCGTAGTAGATACTGTATACCTATCGGTACTGCTTTCTGCAATGTTGGGCCAGGCTGACCGAATGGGCAGGAAGGCCTGATCACCCGGGTCTTCGGGGACGGTCGGCAAGCCCATCATGCTTTGCCTACTGTATTCGTTACCGTAGGCTCATGCGGATCTTCTTTTAGTGCTGTTGAGCCGCCGGGGAGCCAGGTGACAGGTCAAGTCCACGAGCAGGTTGAGCTGCGTGACCCGTACCCGTTCTTCGCTCGACGCCGTCGCGATTGCGGCGTGTTCGAGGGCACCGTGATGGACTACTCCAAGACTCCGGAGGCCTTCCGGCCCAGGTGCGAATACTCGGCGGTTTCGTTCCACGCGGTCAACACGGTATTGCGCAACGGCCAGGTGTTCACGTCGAGGTTCTACGACAAGACCATCGGGACGTTCATGGGTCCGACGATTTTGGCGATGGACGGCACGCAACATCGGGAGCACCGCAATCTCGTGTCGGCCGCGTTCAAGTCCAAGGCGTTGACGCGGTGGGAACCGACGATCGTGCGGCCCACCTGTGCCGCCTTGATCGACAACTTCATCGCGCGCGGTCATGCGGACCTGGTGCGAGACTTCACCTTTGAATTCCCGACCCGGATCATTGCGCAATTGCTGGGCCTGCCCGCCGAAGACTTACCGATGTTCCGCAAGCGTGCGGAGCAGCTGATCAGTTACCACGTCAACTACGAGCGGGCCTTCGAAGCGTCCGCGGCACTGAAGGACTACTTCCTCGCCCAGATCGAGCGGCGCCGGTCGGAGCCAACCCAGGACATCATCGGCGATCTGGTGACCGCGGAGATCGGTGGCGAGAGACTGAGCGACGAAGCCATCTACTCGTTCCTGCGGCTGTTACTTCCGGCTGGATTGGAGACCACCTACCGCTCGTCGGGAAACCTGCTGTATCTGTTGCTCACCCACCCTGACCAGTTCGCTGCCGTGCGGGCCAATCGCGAACTCATCCCGCAGGCTATCGAGGAAGGGCTGCGCTACGAGACGCCCCTGACCACGGTGCAGCGGTTCACCACCGCCGCGGCCGAGCTGGAGGGTGTGACGATTCCGTCGCGAGCTATGGTCAGCGTCTGCATCGGCTCGGCCAATCGCGACGAGCGGCGCTGGGAACGGCCCGAGGAGTTTGACATTTTCCGGAAACCGCTGCCGCACATATCATTCGCCGCCGGTGAACACACCTGCCTGGGACTGCATCTGGCACGTTTGGAGACCCGGGTGGCGCTGGAGTGCCTACTGGATCGGTTGACCGACATCGAGTTGATCACCGATGACGATCCCCACATCCACGGCCAGCCATTCCGTTCCCCCACCGCATTGCCGGTAACGTTCAACTCGATGTGACGGGAGGCCACATGACGATCAAGGTGATGGCGGGGATTCGCGTCCTCGAGGTTGCGCAGTTCACCTTCGTCCCCGCGGCCGGAGCCATCCTCGCCGACTGGGGCGCCGACGTCATCAAGGTCGAGCACCCGTTGCGCGGCGACACCCAGCGCGGGTTTCTCAACATGGGCGGCATCCAAGTCGACCCCGAGCGTCATCCCCTGATGGAGCATCCCAATCGGGGCAAACGCAGTGTGGGGATTGATATCTCCACGCCCGGCGGACAGGAAGTGATCTACGAGCTGGCCAAGAGTTCCGATGTGTTCTTGACAAATTACATGCCGGCGCAGCGCCAGAAGAACAAGTTCGACGTCGAGCACATCCGCGCGGCGAATCCCGACATCGTCTATGCCCGTGGCTCGGCCTACGGCGACAAGGGACCCGAACGCGACGTGGGCGGCTACGACGGCACCGCGTTCTGGACCCGCAGCGGCGTGGGCCACTCGTTGACCCCCGCGGAGCTCGGCGGTGCGCTGGGACAAGGCATTCCCGCGTTCGGGGATTCCATTGGCGGCATGTTCATCGCCGGGGGCATCTCGGCTGCGCTGTTGCATCGGGAACGTACCGGTGAAGCCGTCGAGCTGGACGTGTCGTTGCTGAGCACCGCGTGGTGGGCGGCCGGCGCGAGCGTGACCCAAGGAATGGAGACCGGCGAGGTGATGCGTTCGCATATGCCGGGATCCCTTGCCCCGTCGGTAAATCCGTTCATGGCCAACTATCTGACCTCTGACGGCGGCACCATCAACCTGTGCATCATCAGCCCGACCGGCCTGATCCGCGACACCTTCGAACACCTCGGCATTCCCGACGCCGCCGACGACCCGCGCTTCTCCGAGGTGTTGCCGCTGATCCAGAACGCCGACGCGGCAGCGGAGTTGATTGCTGAGGCGTTCGCCGCCAGACCATTTGAATATTGGCGTCAGCACCTGAAGACGATGCGCGGGCAGTGGGCTCCGTTCCAGAGCCTGCTCGACCTGGCCACCGACGAGCAGGCGATTGCCAACGACATGATCGCCGAGGTTGAGGTGGTCAGCGGCGGGGCGCCGTTCCGGGTGGTTCGTGGGCCGGTTCAGTTCAACCATGAGCCGCTGGAGACGACGCGGTCGCCACAGGCCTCCGAGCACACGGAGATCGTGTTGATGGAGCTTGGGATGGATTGGGATCGGATCGCGGAGCTCAAGGAGGCGGGGGCTATCGCCTGACGTTTGGGCGCGCGTCTTGCACTTGTCCACAGTTGGGGGTTTGTCCACAGATTGCGGTTTGGCCGGGGCTCCAACGGCGCCCCGTCACTAGCATCGAACCTATGTTCGACGGCGTGGATGATGCGGGCCTGGTGGATGCCATGGTCGCCGGCGCAGCCGCGGAATCGATCGCCGCCGCCGGGCGGTTGAGCGCGATCGCCGAACTGGTCGCCCGCCACGGTGACGGACCCCCCGACAGCGCCCGCTGGTCCTGTGACAACTGGGACATGCTGGCCGCCCAAGTCGCAGCCGCCCACCACATCAGCCACGCCAAAGCCTCGGCCCAGATGTATCTGGCCTGCGCCCTGCGCAACCGACTCCCCAAAATTCAGGCCCTGCTGGCCGCCGGCACCATCACCGTGGACCTGGCCCGCACCATCGTCTGGCACACCGACCTCATCAAAGACCCCGCCATCCTGGCCCGCGTCGATACCGCCCTGGCCGCCGACGCCACCCGCTACGGCCCCCTGTCCGCGGCCAAGACCGCCACCGCCATCGACGCCCTGATCACCCGCCACGACCCCGCCGCCGCACGCCGCACCCGCACCGCCATGCGCGGCCGCGACGTCATCATCACCCCCGCCACCAACAACACCGGCACCGCCACCATCTGGGGCACCCTGTCCGCCCTCGACGCCGCCCTGCTCGACCGCCGCCTGCAAGACATGGCCCGCGACGTCTGCAGCGCCGACCCCCGCACCCAGGGCCAACGCCGCGCCGATGCCCTCGGCGCCCTGGCCGCCGACGGCACCCACCTAGCCTGCACCTGCCAGGCCCCCGGTGATGGGCCGGCACCGCCGGCTCCACCGTTTCCGATCAGGCCGCTGGCACCGCCGTGTCCCCCGGCCCCACCGGCCCCGGCATCTTTACCTACTCCGCTGCCGTCAACACCTGGCACGCTTCCGCCATTACCACCGGCGCCACCCGCGCCGCCGTCGCCGTATAGACGCCCGCCCGCACCACCGGCGCCGCCCGCTCCGGCGACACCCCCGCCAGCGACAGCGTCAGCGCCGGAACCACCGCTACCACCAGCACCGCCCGCTCCGAATAGCCCGGCGGACCCGCCAGTGCCGCCAAAACCTCCGGCGCCGCCGGGTGTGGTCGCGGTTCCGCCGGCACCGCCGGCCCCACCGTTGCCGTACAACCAACCGCCCTGACCGCCGGCTCCGCCGGCCCCGGCACCGCCGCCATGACCACCCTCACCGCCTAAACCACCAGCGGTCAGCGGGTTTGGACCCGCACT
>NZ_LZKQ01000333.1 GCF_001668675.1 Mycobacterium asiaticum
CACCCCCGAGAGCGTAGCGTCGGGGGGGCGCGGAGTTGTGTATAAGCGACCCCGCTAAAGCCCCCGACACGCCGCGCGTGCGGGGGCTTTAGCGTCTGCTCGCGCAGGGCCTACTCCTGCCCGAACTTCATCATGTCCATATTCCAGTACCCGCGCATATTGGTGATCAGGCCCTCGTCGTTCACACGGTAGGTGAACACCCCGCGCACGCTGCTGGTGAAGCCGCCCTCAAACTTGCTGTCCAGCACCAGGATATGAGCGATCTCATGCGGCGAGCTGGACGGGAAGGTTTCCTCGCAGGTGATGGTCAGGTTGTTGGCCGCAATGTTGGTGTCGTAGAAGGTGGCGACACCCTCCTTGCCCTTCACTCCCGTGCCGTCGGGGTTGGTGACCGACTTGCCGATCGGGTCCTCGACCACCACGTCATCGGCCATCAACGCCAGCCAACCCTCGCGATCATGCGCCTGCACGCACCGCCACGACGACTGCGAAGCGGTCAACGCCGGGGACTCGACGGTTTGTGTCATTGCGTTCTCTCCTTCTCTAAATGGCACACGCGGCGCGGGCGCCCTCTTCGGTGGCTTTGCGGATCAGGCCCAAACCAGTGCAGTCGCCGGCGGCGTGCACCTCGACGCCGGGCATGGCCGCAACCAGATCATCGAACAGCGCGGTGTCGGGCTCGACGGTGCCGGCCAGCACGACGCTGTCCGCGGCCAACTGGCGGACCGTCCCGCCGGCGGGAGTGAACACCACCGCGCTTCGCGTGATCCGCTCGACGGCGGCGCGAACGTGCACCGTCACTCCCAGGCGGTCCAGCCGGTCCATGTGCTCGGTCTTTCGCTTGTTGCCGATCTCGGGTGCGATATCTTTGCCCGTCTCCACGATCGCGACCAGCCGTCCGCGTCGGGCCAAGAACTCGGCGAGTTCCAGCGCCACCAGGTCACCACCGATGATCGCGACCCGCCGACCTACCGGCAACCACACCCGGGTCGCCGCCCGCACCGCGGCCGGGCGCATCAATCGCTGACGCCAACCGCCCACCAGCCGCCCGCCCATCTCCCGCAAGCCCGGCCCGGTGAGCACGTGCGGCAGGTCAGCCCCCGGGACAGCCGGCACCGCGACGCGACCTCCGGTGGCCACCACCACCGCGTCGGGGGCCGCGGCAACCACGTTTTGGGCCGAAACAGATTGTCCCAGCCGCACTTCCACCGAGCCAAGCTTGATTTCGTCGCACAGATAGCGCAGGAAGGGCTGGTTCTCCGGATGCAGAACGCTGGCCCAGCGCAGCGCGCCACCCAGCTGTTCGGCACCCTCGAACAGAGTCACTCGGTGCCCGCGTTCCGAGGCCACCCGGGCGGCCTCCAACCCGGCCGGCCCGCCGCCGATCACCACCACCCGTTTGGCGGGCACCGCCCGCGGTGTCGCAAGTTCGCGCTCTCTGCCGGTCCGCGGATTGACGGCGCAGTCGACCGAAAACCGTTGTTCCATTGCGTCGATGCAGTTTTCGCACGAGATGCACCTGCGCACCCGATGCGCTTGCCCGGCCCGAAGCTTGCGCGGCAGCTCGGGGTCGGCGAGCAGCGGACGGCCCATCGCGATGAAATCGGCGCGGCCGTCGGCCAGGATCTGTTCGGCACGGGCGGGATCGTGGATACGCCCGACGGCGATCACCGGCACGTCGACCACCTGCTTGACCGCCGCTGCGGCGCCGATGTTCACCTCGTCCCCGTCGTCAGCGCCGTTGACCATCCCGGTGACGAGGCGATCGATGACGCCACCGCTAACGTGGAACGCGTCCACCCCGGCGGCCACGAGTTCGGGTGCCGCTGCAGCGGTTTCGTAGATCGGCCGCCCGCCGGCCACCCGTTCGTACCCGGATATGCGCAGCGTGATCGGCAGCGCGTCGCCGATCTCGGACCGGATCGCGGCCAGCGTCTCCAGCACGATCCGCAACCGCCCGCGCGCCGAGTGGCCGCTGTACTCATCGGTGCGCCGATTGCGCTGGGGGGCAAGGAAAGAACCCAGCAGCATGTAGCCGTGCGCGGCGTGCAGTTCAAGTCCGTCGTAGCCCGCCTCGACGGCGCGCCGCGCCGCAGCCTTGAACAAGTCCAGCACCTCGACCAGCTGATCCGCGGTGATCTCCACCGACGGACGGCCGGTGAGATACGACGGAATCACCGAGGGGCCAAGCGAGGTGACGCCGAACATCTCCGGACCCAGCCCGTCGGGTCCGGCGTGCACGATCTGCGGCTGTATCTTGGCCCCGTGTTCGTGCACCACGTCCACCAGCGCGCGGTGCGCGTCGACGGCGGCGTCCGTGGCCAGGTGCAGGC
>NZ_LZKQ01000334.1 GCF_001668675.1 Mycobacterium asiaticum
GCGCCTGCCACCACGTCCTCACATCCAACCCGCCGAACGCCCACCTCCTCCACGGTCTCCCCGGAGCATGTGCGTCGCTGCCCGGCTTGGAGCGACAATCAGTCGAACCATTGCAGCGGATCTTCGCGTCCACTCGCAGCCCTCGACTTCGCACGCAATGCCAGAACTCGCTGGTGCATTCGGTGTTCAGTGCCGCGGGGAAACTCCAACGCTGCATACTTGCCACGCCTGATGCGGTCAACCCGGCCCCTTCCCATCTCCCAACGCAGCGCATCAGAAATGGCCTTCGAGGCCCGACCGTTGACGGTGAAGCCATGCCACTTGAGGGCGGCGATGAGTTCCGGAATAGTCGCGGGCCCGTGCAACACCAACTGGTAGGTAAGCACATAGCGAAGCTCGGTTCCTCGTAGCAGCACGCTCATGCGTTGAACGTCGCATTCGCGTCCACATCCCGCCAGTCACCACAATTCGGCTGTGGATCGTGCACACCGACAATGTCGCTACAAGCCGGGCAACGACGCACATCCTCCTGAGAGACCTTGGCGAAGACCGGCGGCCACACGGGTGTGACACGCTGAGCGCCCACAACCGCATCCACCGACAATGTCGCTACAAGCCGGGCAACGACGCACATGCTCCGGGGAGACCGTGGAGGAGGTGGGCGTTCGGCGGGTTGGATGTGAGGACGTGGTGGCAGGCGC
>NZ_LZKQ01000335.1 GCF_001668675.1 Mycobacterium asiaticum
CGGCGCCAGCCGCTGAAACACCGTCGGGTCCAGGTGCCCGCCGTACGGGGTGACGGCATGGCCCGCCGGATAGATGCGGGGCCCGACGTGCCAACCCTGGTCCACGGCGCGCTGCAGCGCGACATCGAGCAGGTAGCCGCCGGTCTTGACCATCAGACCCAGGTTGCGCACCGTGGTGAAGCCGGCGTCCAGTGTGGTGCGCGCATTGACCGCTGCCCGCAGCGTGCGGTACGCGGGATCGTCCTGCACGCCGTGCATCGGCGCCGGCAGCCCTTCCGGCCCGCCCGGTCCGCCGATGAACAGGTTGAGCTCCATATCCATCAGACCGGGGAGCAAAGTGACGTCCCCGAGGTCCACGACCGTCGCCGAATCCGATTGCGCCTGTTCGGGATTGACCGCGGTGATGCGTTCGTCCTCGACCACCACCACCGCCGGCGAACGAACCTCGCCCGCAACCACGTCGGCCCACCGGGCCGCACGCAGGATGGTCGTGGTCACGGAACCGGCTCGGACACACAGTCCAGGGTGGCCGCGCCGGAGTCGGGCACCCGGGGCTGCTTCCAGCACTCCATCGGAAACGACACCATGATCATCGAATACAGCAGATGCATGAGGTTCAGGACATCCTCGGGCAGGTCGTCCAGCGCGAACTTGTCGCAGTAGGCAAGCGCTTCCTCGGCGCGTGGGGTGATCGCGTCGTAGAACGCCTTCATCTCGGCCATCGAACTCGACAGCCGTTTCGCGTAACGCTGCGGCTCGGTCGGCAGACACCAGTCCGAGAACGGCTCGAGATCGGCGAATTCGGTTGGCAGCACGCTCATCACACTCCTGCCCCGGTGCGCTGCCGGTAGTCCTCGATCCAGGCCGCGGTCTCCTTGTGCAGATGCCGAATCAGGATCTCCTGGTCGCAGAGCAGGAATTTGTCGAGCACCTGGGATTCGACCATGGACTGGGTGGCTTCCAGGGTGTTGGCGTCCTGCAGCCCGTATTCCTTGAATGACACCGCCGCCAACTCTTGGGCCACCCGTTCACGCGGGGTGCGCGGTTGCGGGAAGTACAGCGTGCCCTCGAACAGGTGGGTGTTATACGACGTCGGCCAGTAGTGGTAGGTCAGATACCAGCCCTGGCCCCAGAACAGCAGGACGAAATTGGGGAACAGCTGGAACGAATCCAGGCCCCACGGATCGCATTTCGCCGGGTTGAGCCCCTTGGGCATCGGTCCGAGATCCGGTTTGTCCCATGGTCCGAACAGGCCGCTCTGGCAGATGTCCTCGATCGGCTTGCGCATCTCGGCCGCCATCTCCCAGGCGCGCACGCCCGAGGTGCTGACCAGTCGGTGCGGCCCTTCCAGGCGATAGTGCGGCGCCTCGAATCCGGCTTCGGCGGCCGCCTTGGAATAGGCGGTCGGCGACTGGTTCGCATGCAACACCGGCGCGTGATAGAACTCCTGGAACGCATCCATGTAGAGCTTCCAGTTCGCCTTCACCTCGGACCGGTAGTGCCAGCGCGAGGTCATCCTGTCGAATGGATACCCCTCCAGGTCAGTGATCATCGGCCCCAGGAATTCCCGCAGCGATTGTTCGGGCTGCTTGGCGAAGTTGACGAAGACAAAGCCCTCCCACACCTCGCAGTGCACCGGCACCAGCCCGTAGCGGCTCTTGTCAAGATCGAAGAATTCCTCTTCCTGCTGCACAAAGGTCAGGTTGCCGTCCAGGTCGTAACGCCAGGCGTGGTACTTGCAGGTGAACTGGCGGCACACTCCGCTGGCCTCTTCGAGGGGCATGTCGTTCCACACCAGTTTGTTGCCGCGATGCCGGCACACGTTGTGAAACGCGTTGATATCCCCGGAACCGTTGCGCACCAGGATGATCGAGGTGTTGACCACCTTGAGCTCGCGGGTCAGGTAACTGCCCTTGCGGGGTAGCTGCTCGATCCGTGCCACGTTGAGCCAGGCCCGCTTGAAGATGGCTTCGCGCTCGAGGTGGTAGATCTCGGGGCTGATCGAGTCCTCGTAGGACACCGGACCGGTGCCTAGTTCGGGGTAATGCTGCGTCCAGCTACCCTCAGCCGGCTTGGGGAATCGCGCCATGCTCGCTCCTGTCCAGTCCGTCGCAGCCGACGGTATATGCTCGAAAACCTAATCACAAGTAGTTGAGATTGCCGATCGGAGGCCGGGATGGCGCAGAGCCTGACGGGGCATGTTTTCGAAGTCGTTTCGCCGCACACCGAGCAGCCGGTCGCCGAAGTCACCGCCGCAAGCCCGGACGATGTGGACGCGGCAGTCGACGCCGCGCGTGCAGCACTGGAAACCGGGCCCTGGGGGCGCACCGAACCGGCCGAGCGCATCGCGGCCGTCCGCCGCCTGGCCGACGTCTACGACCAGCACCGCAAACAGATGGCCGACACCATCACCACCGAGATCGGCGCACCGATCACCTTCGCCAAGCGTGCGCAGGTGGGCCTGCCCGCGATGATGATGCGCGCCTTCTGCGATCTGGCCGAACGGCACCCCTGGCGGGAGACGAGGTCCGGGTTCTTCGGGGCGGACGTGCAGATCCGCAAGGAACCGGTCGGCGTGGTCGCCGCGATTGTGCCCTGGAACATGCCGCAGTTCCTCATCGCCGGCAAGCTGGTTCCCGCGCTGCTGGCCGGTTGCACCGTGCTGATCAAGCCCGCGCCCGAATCCCCGTTGGACGCCCTGCTGTTGGCGGAGCTGCTGGATCAGGTGGATATCCCGCCGGGTGTGGTGACGGTGTTGCCCGGGGACCGCGTCGTCGGTGAACTGCTGGTCGGGCATCCCGGGGTGGACAAGGTCTCCTTCACCGGGTCGAGTGCCGCGGGCAGGGCCGTCGCCGCGGCGTGTGCCGCCAACCTCACCCGGGTCGGTCTGGAGCTGGGCGGGAAATCGGCCGCGATCATCCTCGACGACGCCGAACCGGAGAAGGTCGCCGCCGGGGTGCGCTCGGCCAGCCTGTCCAACAGCGGACAGATCTGCAACGCCCTGACCCGCCTGCTGGTGCCACAAGGTCGCCACGATGAGTACACCGACGCGATGGCCGCCGAGATGAGCGCCATCCGGGTGGGGGATCCGACCGACCCCGGCACCCAGATGGGCCCGCTGGTCTCGCACCGCCAGCAGCAGCGCGTCCTGGACTACATCCGGATCGGCGAGCGCGACGGCGCCCGGCGGG
Source organism: Mycobacterium asiaticum (assembly GCF_001668675.1). Taxonomy (GTDB): domain Bacteria; phylum Actinomycetota; class Actinomycetes; order Mycobacteriales; family Mycobacteriaceae; genus Mycobacterium; species Mycobacterium asiaticum_D. The sequence continues at coordinate 3,192 of NZ_LZKQ01000335.1, forward strand.
TGCTCGGCGGCACCGAACTGCCCGACGGTCTCGACCGCGGCTGGTACGTCCGGCCCACCCTGTTCGCCGACGCCGACAACAACATGACGATCGCGCGCGAGGAGATCTTCGGCCCCGTGCTGACCGTGATCCCCTACCGGGACGAGGACGAGGCGGTGGCGATCGCCAACGACAGCGACTACGGCCTGGCCGGGTCCGTGTGGTCCGCCGACACCGACCGGGCGCTCCGGATCGCGGCGCGGGTGCGCACCGGCACCCTCGGGATCAACCAGGGCTACACCATGGACCCGTTCGCGCCGTTCGGCGGTGTCAAGGCCAGCGGCTACGGTCGCGAGCTGGGCCCCGAGGGCATCGACGGCTACCTGGACGCCAAGTCCATCGCGGTAGCTCCCTGAGAGACGATGCGGCGCAACGCTTTCAAGTTGCGTCGCTGACCTTCACCAAGGTCTTGCCGATGTTGGCGCCGGTGAACAAGCCGTTGAGGGCATCGACGCACGACTCGATCCCGTCGTAGATGGTCTGGCGATGCCGCAGCCGGCCCTCGGCTTCCCACCGGCGCAGGTTGGCGAACGCCTCGTCGAAGCGGCCCCACTGGTCGAGGGCGTTGAATCCTTGCATGCTTGCGGTTTTGGACAGCAGGTTGACGTAGTTCGACGGTCCCGGGTGTTCGCCGGTGAGGTAGCTCGAGATGACGCCGCACAGCACGACCCGCGCTTTCGGCGCCAGCCGACCCAGGACGGCGTCGAGGATCGGCCCGCCGACATTGTCGAAGTAGACGTCAACGCGCTTGGGGCAATGCTGTTTGAGACCGGCCGCCACGTCCTCGTTCTTGTAGTCGATGCAGGCATCGAACCCGAAATCCTCGACCACCGCCCGGCATTTCTCCGGGCCACCGGCGATCCCGACCACCCGCGCGCCGGCGACCTTGGCGATC
>NZ_LZKQ01000336.1 GCF_001668675.1 Mycobacterium asiaticum
GGTCGACGCCGGGCGCGCTCCGAAAGCCGGCGCCACTGCGATCACCTACGGGGAAATGAAGGTGCGGATGGCCGCGATACTGCAGGGCGGGGCGTGACGGAGTTGGACTGCAGCGTCGTCCTCGGCGATGCGGATCGTAGCTTTCGTGACGAGATTCGCGCCTTTCTGGCGACCGCGTTGACGCCAGACGTCCGCGGCCCGGGGCGCGATGAGGCGGACCGGCTGAACCGAATGCGGCTCTGGCAGCGTCGACTTCACGACGCAGGCTTGGCCGCCATCTCCTGGCCGGTGCGCTACGGCGGTCGCGCGGCGACCCCGGTGCAGCAGTTGGTGTTCAGTGCCGAGATGTCCGCCGCTCATGCGCCGGAACCGATCAACCGAAGCGCCATCAACCAGTTGGGCCCCACGATCATCCAGTGGGGCACCGACGAGCAGCGCGATCGCTATCTGCCCGCAATCCTTTCTGGAGAACAGGTTTGGTGCCAGGGATTCAGCGAACCAGAGGCGGGCAGTGATCTGGCCGCGTTGAAGACCCGGGCCGAACGTGACGGCGACGAATTGGTGATCACCGGACAGAAGATCTGGACCTCCAAGGCGCAGTACGCGGACTGGATCTACATCCTGGCGCGTACTGATCCCACCGCCGACAAACATGCCGGAATCAGCTACATCCTGGTGCCCCTGGACGCGCCGGGTATCGAGGTGCGCCCGATCCGCCAAATCACCGGTGCCGCCGAGTTCAACGAAGTGTTCTTCGATGGGGTGCGGGTACCGCTCGGCAATGTGCTCGGGCCGTTGCACGACGGCTGGAAGGTGGCCAAGTCCACCCTGGGCTATGAGCGGGTCGGGCAGAGTCGAACTGACCGCATCGAACGCCGCCTGGGGATCCTGGTGAAGATGGCGGGTGCATCGAACGCGTTGTCCGACAACGGGCTGAACGACAACTTCACCGCCGACCGGATCGTCGGGTTTGCCGCACGAGTCGAGGCGCTGCGGCAAATCGCCGCCCAAGCCACCGCCGCCGGTGTCCGGGGGGTCAGCCCTGGTCCGGAGGCATCGGTGGCGAAATTGCTCACCTCTGAGGTGGACCAGGAGATGGCCGGCTTCGGGCTCGAGTTGGCCGGAGCGGCCGGAACGTTGGAGCGCGGCTCGCCCGGCGCGGCCAAAAACGGCAATGTGGCACAGAGTTATCTGCTGATGCGGGCTGCCACCTTCGGCGCCGGGACCTCAGAGATTCAGCGCAATGTCATCGCCGAAAAGTTGCTGGGACTGCCGCGTGACCCCTGACTCGATGACCTCATTGGATGAGATCGCCGACCTGGCAACCGAATTGACGCAACTGCGCAAGTCGGTCGACGAAATCTTGCAGGGAACCTGGTCAGTGGAGCGAACCAGGACCCTGCTGGATAGTCCCGAACCGGCGTTCGCCCGGCAACTCTGGGAAAGCGTCACCGAGCTCGGCTGGCCCGACGTTTTGGTCAGCAGTGCCTCGGGCGGGGGAGCTGGCACCTTACGTGAGCTGTGCGTGCTGGCCGAGGCGGCTGGCGCCGCCGCCGCGCCCATTCCGCTGGCGGTGGCTGCAGCCGCCGGATGGTGTGCCGACCGGTGTGCCGTTGGAGTCAGCCTGCTGTTGCCGGAACGCGCCGAGCTGGGGCCCAATGGGATTTCGGGGGTGTGGCCGGTAGTGGCATACGGTGCGGCGGCGACGCGCCTACTGGTCTGTGCCGGAAGCGGCAAGGAGACCGTGCTCGGGATCGTCGACCCGACGGGACCCGGAGTACACCGCACCGCGGTGACCCCGCTAGACCACAATCCTGCGGCACGAATTGAGCTGGTAGACAGCGCCATCAGCGTTCTCGAGCGCGGCGAGCACGCTGCCCGCCGCCACCATCGCGCGGTGCTGCGGGCGCAGGTCGCTCAGGTCGCGGAGTTGGTCGGTATCGCCTCGGCGGCTAACGAGGCCGCGACGGCCTATGCCAAGCTGCGGGTCGCCTTCGGGCGCCCGATCGGCACATTTCAGGCCATCAAACACCGGCTCGTCGACCAGCGTTGCGCGATCGAGGTTGGACGGGCACTGGTGAACCGCGCCGCCGACGCGGTCGGCCAGGACAGCACCGAAGCGACGGCGCTGACCGCCCTCGCCGCCTTCTGGGCCGTGGACGCATTGCGCTCGGTGCCCGAGGGGGCCATGCAGGTGTTCGGCGGCATCGCCTATACGTGGGAACATCACGCGCATGTCCACCTGCGCCGCGCGGCCTGTGCCGCTGCGGCGTTGGGATCGCGTACGCAACACCGCAAGGTCGTTGCCGATTGGCTCAGTGCGCGGAATCCGCAGGGCGGGAGCCGGATCGGGTGACTAGTAACGAGCCGATGGGCTTCCTTTCCGGGATCCGGGTGCTACAACTCGGTGACGGAATCGCAGGATCGGCAGCTGCGGCACTGCTGGCGAACCTGGGGGCCCAGGTCACCAAGGCAACCGGTGGCACGTCGCCGTTGCGACACGGACCGAGGATCAATGCCGCGTCGGGTTCGATTGCCGCCGTTGATATGACGCTGAACAAGGACAAGCGCGTCGTCTCGGTCGAGAGCCCTGTCGCGTCCGTCGATCAGCACGACATCATGATCGTGGATCACGACGCCGCCGTCGCTCCGCCGCGAGTGCAGAACGCCGTGGTCGTCATCGTCAGCCCATTCGGTTTGGACGGCCCCCGGGCCGCCGAACCCGGTGGCGAACTCGTCGCGCAAGCCGCCGGCGGGCTCCTATCCACCATCGAAGGTTCGGACGGCGCACCGGTGCCCGCGCCGGGATATGTCGCGCTGAAGGCGGCGGGCGCGGTGGCGGCCCTGGCGGCACTGCATGGCCTGGATCATCGCCGCAGTGTGAACCACGCTGTTTACGTCGATGTTTCGGTGCAAGAGGCGGTGGTATCCACGGCTCTGCTACCCGAGTGCGCTCACCTGCTGTACGCATGTCCCGGCCGGGCGGGGAGCGGTCGTTATCTCGCGCCCTCGGGGCTGTTTGGGTGCCGCGACGGATTGGTCCGCATCACCGCCGTAGAAAACCATCAGTGGCGAGGACTGGTGGCTGCGCTGGACAACCCGGAGTGGGCGACCGGCCTGGAGGAGCGAGCCGCGCGCATCGAGCATGCGAACGTGATCAACCGGCACGTTGCCGACTGGGCCGCCGGCCGGGACAAGGCGGGCTGTGCAGCGCTACTGCAGTCCAACGGAGTCCCCTCGACCCCGGTCAACACGGCCGAGGAGATCCTGCGCTCACCGCAATTCGTATTTCGCGGCGCCGTTTCGGCCGCGCAACTCGACAGCGTGGACGTCTCTGTCCTTGGCCCGCCTTGGCTGCTGCATCCGGGCGGCAAAGCCTCCCTGCACCGGACGGGTCGGCTCAGCGACCTGCGGATCGCAGAGCTCACCCATGTGCTGGCGGGTCCCATCATCGGGGCATTGCTCGGTGCTATGGGCGCTCGGGTGGTTCGGCTGGAAGACCCCGATCGGTTGGACATCTACCGGCGGACCGGTCCCTTCGCTTCGGGAAAGCCCGGTGTGGAGCGTGGCGCTTACTTTGCGGTGGCCAATCACTCGAAGGCCAGCCTGCTGATCGAGCCTGCCCGGGCAGCTCAGGATGTGGCCGGTGCTCTGGCCGATTGCGACGTCGTTCTCGAAAATGTGGGCGCGTCCCGGCTGGCCCGGCTGGGCGTGGACCCGCAGGCGGTCGCCGCATCCGGGCGGCTCGCGGTTCGGGTCTCCGGCTTCGGCTCGACCGGCCCGTTGGCCGGATACCGGGTGTACGCCAACAACGTTCAGTCCTACGGAGGCTTGGCCGGGCTGACCGTCGACGGCACCGGTGCGCCCGCCCGGCTCAGCACCGTCATCGCCGATCCGCTGTCATCGGTGGTTGCGGCCGTGGTCGTCGCCGCCTGGGCGCTCGGACCCGCGCGTGACACCGGCGCGGTGATCGACCTGTCCATGGCAGAAGTCGTGGCGGCGACCGTGGCCGAATACGTCACCGCGGCCTCCGTCAGCGAAGAGGTGGTGACCGACGGCGCGGTGCGACGCGATGTCTATCGCGCAACTGACGGACGTTGGGTTGCAGTCGAATTCGAGCCCGGCGTGCTACCAGAAGACAAGCCGCGGCAATTGGTTGAAGGCGCGCCGGCTGACGAAGCCGCCCAGAGGTTGAATGCGCTGGGCGTGCGGGCGGCAACAGTGCAACGCGCCGAGGACCTGATCAACGACCCGCATTTGGTGGTGCGCGGATTCTTCCCCGAAGTCACCCACCCCGATCCCGAGATCGGAACCGCTCGTCTGGTGGGGTTGCCGTGGCGGTTCGTCGGAGACGGACCCGTGCCGCTTGCACCTCCGCCGGCGTTGGGCAGTGCCAATGAATCCCAGGAAAGGATAATCAGTGCCCGTTGACTCGCGCGCGGATTCATCAGCGACGGTGTGGGCGGCGACCTTCGTGCCCGCGAAGTCGCCGATCCCCGGTTATGGACCCGACGGCTACAGCGTCGCCTGGGTGGATACGCCCGACGGGCGGTTGCAAGTCCTGGTTTCCGGACCACGGCCGGAGCCGGGAACCCTTGGCCGGTTACGTCGGGAGATTTTCGGAGAAACGGAAGTGGATCTCTTCGAAGCGGATCCGGCATGACCGGGGTCTGGGTCGCGGGAACCGGGGTCACGCCTTTCGGCAGACATGGCGACACCGCGCTCGCCGAGTTGGGTGTAGCTGCCGCACAGCAAGCGCTCGACGATGCCGGCCTGGACTATGACGCGGTCGGTGAGGTCTTCGCATCATCGTCGATGGCGCCGCCGCAGACGGCGCTGCGGGTGGCGCATCGACTGGGGCGCACGGGGATTCCCGTCACCGCCATCGAAAGCGCGTCAGCGGGTGGCATGGTCGCCCTGCGTCATGCCGTATGGGCGGTAGCCTCCGGGCGCTGTCATACCGCGCTGGCGGTCGGTTACGAAAAGACCACCACCCTAGAGCCGGGCGGAGTGGTCCCCGCACCCGTCAGCTTCTGGGACAGATTTCCGCCTCAGGTGCACTACGCGATCGAAGCCAACCGCTGGCTCTACGAATCCAACAGCGAACCGGGAGCCATCGCCGCGGTCGCGGCGAAGGCTTACAACCAGGCGCGGCTGAATCCACTCGCGGCCCGGCGCAACGACGAAGAGGTGACTGTCGAGCAGGTACTGGCGGCCAGGATGGTCGCCGAGCCTCTCACCAAGATGATGTGCCATGCATCCGTGGACGGTGCGGCCGCGATCGTGGTCACTGCCGATCCCCGGTCGCGGCCCGTGCCGGTCAACTCCATCGAGCAGACCAGTTGGCCGCAGGATTCGGGCTGGCCGGTGATGGGTCCATGCGTGGGGCCGCCGTCCCAGATCTCGATGACCGCCCAGCGGGCTTTCCAAGCGGCGCAGACGCTTCCGACCGACATCGGGATCGTCTCGCTGCACGATATGTGTGCCAGTGAGGAGATCACGGCATTGATCGCACTGGGGCTGGCGGACGTCAAGGAGGCGGCGGAGTTGGCAACATCCGGCGCGCTGGGGACGAGTGGACGGTTACCGACGAACACCGACGGCGGCTGTTTGGCGCGGGGGCACGCCTTCGGTGCAACCGGACTGGCTCAGGTGGCTGAAGTGGTGAGTCAACTTCGAGGAGAGGCGGATTCGCGCCAGGTCGCTGACCCACGAGTGGGACTGGCGCAGGCCATGGGCGGAGGCGGGTCATGCGTCGTCGCCGTACTGGGGCGCTGAACCCGCTCAGCCGATCGCGCCGCTTTCTTTGAGGGCGGTGATCCGGTCCCAGTCGCACCCAAGCTCCAACAGCAGCGTTTCGGTATGTGCGGCGAATTCCGGTGCCGGAGCGAGACTCAGCGGGGTTTCGTCGAAAAGCACCGGGCTGGCCACCAACTCGTAGGGTTCGCCGTCCTGTACCACCGGCACAATCCCGCCATTGGCCCGCACCTGGGGGTCGTTTGCCACCTCGGCGGTGTTGAGCACCGGGGCCCATTGACCGTCGAAGTCGGCGAGCACTCCGCACCAGTGGTCCAGCGGTTTCGACGCGATCACCTGGCGCAGCGCGTCGCGGCCGCGCCGGCGTTCTCAGCGAGGGACTCGTGACTGGTGAACCGGTCATCGGCAGCCAGGTGGGGGATTCCGATCCGCGAGCAGAAGTCGGCGAAGTAGCGGAAGGCCTGTAGCATCGACAGCCCCAGGAACCGGTTGTCGCTGGTGCGATAAAAACCGGTGAGCGGGTTGTGGGGTGCCACATTGGCGCCGGATGGATTGGCGACCCACGGCTGCCCGCTGACCAGCGCGGCATTGACCGCCACTCCCATCGCCCATACGCCCACGCCGAGCAGCGAGATATCCACCGTGCGTGCCTGTCCCGTCCGATTGCGCTCGAACAGCGCGGCCGCGATGCCGCCGGCGATCGCCAGCCCGCCGATCGAATCCCCGTATGCGGGACCTGGTTGTGCCACAACGCCATTCATGTCAGAGGGAGTGGTGCTGGCGGCGCCGGCGGCGCGGCTCCAGAACCCCGTCATGTCGTAGCCGCCCTTGCCGCTGTCCGCGCCGAGTGGACCGTACGCGCTGCCACGGGCGTAGACGATGTTCGGGTTCACCGAACGGACGTCATCGACGTCGATCTTGAGTTTCTTGCGGGCGTCCGGCAAGAAGTTGGTGAGGAACACGTCGCTGGTCCGGGCGATGTCCATCAGCGTCTCGTGGCCGTCGGGTAACGAAATATCAAGCGCGATCGATCTTTTGCCGCGGTTCGCGTGCTCCATCACCGGATTGGGCCCGCCGCGGATCGCGATGTTGCCCAATTGACGCAGGCCGCGCTGGGAATCACCAGTGTGTGGATGCTCAATCTTCACCACGTCCGCGCCCCAGTCTGCCAGTACCGCGCCCGCGGCCGGGACGAACGTCCATTGCGCGACCTCCAGTACCCGCACGCCCGACATGGGTCCGCTCATGGACTTATCCTCAGCGGTATTCCAGCGTGACCGGCAGTCGGTCATGGGTGTGCACCAGTGCTGAAGGCCGTGGCGCCCGCGCACCGGTGACCCGAATCCCCCTGGCGCGTCGCACTATTTCTTCCAACAGCAGACGGGCTTCTCGCCTGGCCAGTGCCGCGCCCATGCAGAAGTGTTCGCCCACACCGAATCCGAGGTGGCCGGCCGCGTCCTCGCGGCTGATGTCGAACTCGTCAGCGGTGGGTCCCCAGTGGTCCTGATCGCGGTTGGCCGACGCGTACGCGAGCAGTACCCCGTCGCCCTCGCTGACGGTGACTCCGCGGAGCTGGACGTCGTGGGCAGCTTGGCGCGCCATGCTCATCACAGGTGTCCAGTGCCGCAGCACTTCTTCTACGGTATTGCCGGCCAGGTTCGGATCGGCGAAGAGCCGGTCGGCCTGGTCGGGATACGAGTCAAGGCAGTCCGCGATGCCGGCGATCAGGCTCTGCGTAGTTTCGCTGCCCGCGGCCAGCAGGGTGAGCGCGTAGATCATCACCTGCGCATCGTTGAACGGTTCACCGTTGATCCGGACAGTGGAGAGCATGGTGAGCAGATCGTCGCGGGGCCGGTCTTTGCGTTCGGCGACCAGGGCGAGCAGATACGGGCCGATCTGGTCGAAGATCAGTGCCATGTCTTCGTCGGTGGCCAATCCGCTGCCCACGTTGGCGATCGTGGTAGCCCAGCCCGCGACTTTGGACCAGTCCGCTTCGGGGACGCCGAGCAGATAGGCGAATACGTAAACGGGAATCGGCTCGGCGATCCGTTCGATCCAGTCGAATTCGCCGTCCGGCAGGTCGTCCAGCGCGTCATTGACGACTTGCCGGACCCGGTCCTCCATCTTGGCCACCGCCGACGGTGTGAAGCGGACCCCGATGGCTTTACGGTGCGCGCGGTGCTCGGGGGGATCCATGAACATGATCCCGCGACTTTGGTATCCCTGCGGATCGCGCCCCTCGCGGTGGGCGATCAGGTCCATCATGATCCCGATGCGTTCGGACTTGAATTTCTCCGGACGGGCCGAAATACCCTTGATGTCGTCGTATTTCGTGACGACCCAGAACTTGCCTTCCTCGTACCAGTGCACTGGGTCGTTGTCGCGAAGGTGTGCGAATATGGCGTTCGGGTCGCCGAGATAGAAGTCCGGTTCGTCGAACCGGGCGGTTACGGTGATCGCCATAGAGCTAAACAGTAGAACATTTGTTGTTAATCTGCGAGCATCAACCACCTGATCAGCAGGTATCCCGGCCTTACTCGCGCCGCCGGCGCAGATGCCCTGCAAGGTGACCTCATTGGCCTGGTGCACTGCGTGGCACTGGTGACGACGCAGCGTTGTTGGCAGCGGAACAAATTTTGTCTTATTGTTGCACTATGTCCAGTGCACTGTCCCATCTGCGGGTGTGCGACCTGGGCGGTCAGCTCGCCGGGGCAGGTGCAACCAAGATTCTGGCGGCGTTCGGCGCGCAGGTGATACGCGTCGAAGACCCCGCCACCCGCGGCATGTGGGATGCGTTGCGCGGCGTGGGCCCCTTCGTCGACGACCGCCGCGGGGTGAACCTAGGGGCCGGATTCAACAATCACAACGTCGGCAAACTCGGCGTCACCATCAACCTGCGCACGGAGGACGGCAGGCAGCTGCTGCGCGAACTCGTCGCGGTCGCAGACATCGTCTGCGAAAACTTTGCGGCCGGAGTGATGGCCAAGATGGGCTTCGGTTACGAGCAGTTGCGACAAATCAAGCCCGACATCATCTACGTATCCAACTGCGGGTTCGGCCACACGGGTCCCTACCGGGACTTCAAGACGTGGGGTCCGATCGTGCAGGCCCTCAGCGGGCTGACCTTCACCGCAGGGCTACCGGATTACGAACCGGCGGGCTGGGGCTTTTCCTACATGGACCATGTAGCGGCGTATTACATGACGACCGCGATCCTGGCCGCGGTGCACCAGCGGGAGCGCACCGGGCAGGGGCAGCACATCGACCTGGCGACGGTCCTGGCCGGCATCGCCATGTTGCCCACCGAGGTGCTCGACTGGACCGTCAACCAGCGGCCCGGACGGCCGCACGGCAATCGAGCCGACTTCGGCGAGATGGCTCCCCACGGCATTTACCCGTGCGCCGGTGAGGACAGGTGGATTGCCATCGCCTGTCGCGATGACCGGGAGGTTGCGCTGCTGTCCAAGGTGTTGGATGAACCCGAGCTGACCGCCGATCGGTTCGCGGTCCTCGAGCAACGGCTGCGCGCCGCGGACGACCTCGACGAACTCGTCGGTTCCTGCACCCGCAGGCGCGAAGCGGTCCCTTTGGCAAGCGAACTCGCCGCCGCCGGCGTCCCGGCCAGCGTTGTGAAGTCGCCCCGCGAACGCATTGATGAGGATCCTGATCTTGCCGAGTGGGGTCTTTTCCCGACGGTCGCGCACCCCGAGATCGGCACGGTCCGCGTCGAGGGCATCCCGCTGCATATGTCGGCGACACCATGGACCATCGACCGGGCCGCACCATGCTTGGGCGAACACAACCGCGACGTGCTCGGTGGACTGCTCGGGCGCAGCGATATGGAGCTGGACGAACTGACGAGGCAGGGTGTGATCTGAACGCGCTAGCCGGACTCCGCATAGTCGAGATCAGCGACCAATTCACCGCCGTGGGCGGCAGGCTACTCGCCGAACTCGGTGCTGACGTCGTGGTGGTGGAGCCGCCCAGTGGATCACCGCATCGGCAGCGACCACCGTTCGCTCACGACGATCCCGGTCCCGATACCAGCCTGCGCTGGTGGAGCGGCAACGTCGGGAAACGCTCGGTGGCAATCGATTTCGAGGCCGCGGTAGGGGTGGCTGCGGTGCGGCACCTGATCGCAGGCGCCGACATCGTGATCTCGGGTGCCGGTTTCGTAGCGGAAGGGGAGCTGTCTTATCGCGATGTCGCCGCGGAGCAGCCGTCTCTGATCTGGTTGGCTGTCAGCCCATTCGGTCTCAACAGCAGTCGCAGAGATCATCCCGTCACCGATCTCACCATGCTGGCCGGTGCCGGGCCGGTCTGGAATTGTGGATACGACGATCACTCGCTACCGCCCATCCGGGGCGCGGGGGAGCAGTCGGTGAACATCGCCGGCCTGTACTGTGCCATCGGGGCGCTGGTGGCGCTCGCTCACCGGGACCAGACTGGCCAGGGCCAGCTTGTGGACGTCAACGTCAATGCGGCCTGCAATGTCAGCTCAGAACAGACCACCTACCACTGGCTGGTAAACAATGAGACCTGCGTTCGCCAGACCAGCCGGCACGCCTATTTCACCCCCAGTCAGAAGACTCAGGTGCGGTGCGCAGATGGCTCCTACGCCACCACCGGCGTGCTGCCCCGCAAGCCACGCGAATACGCGGAGTTGCTGAGCTGGCTCGATGATCTCGGATTGCGTGATGCGCTACCCGAATCGGTGTTCCTGGAAATGGCTGCTGCGCGCGCCGATCCGGTAGATATCGCCCTGATCGGCGCTGACGACGAAACCACAGCGATCCTGACCGCGGCCCGTGCGGCCTTCACATTGATCGCCTCTCGCTTGCCTGCCAAGCAATATTTCCTGCAGAGCCAGCGCCGTGGCTTCCCGGCCGGCGCGGTGCTGGCTCCGAACGAGGCGTTCGAGGATGAACATGTCGCCGCGCGTGGCTTCAAAGTCCCGGTGTACCACCCGGAATGTGCTGAGACGTTCACCTATCCCGGCACGCCATATCTGTTCGGCGCCGGCGCCACCGCAAGTCCGCGCCGTCCGCCGCTACTCGGTGAGCACAACGGTCTACTCGACGAATGACCGGCGGCCACCGTCTCACTCACGTCGGACTGTGCGTCAGCGATTTGGCACGGTCCGTTGAATTTTATTGTGGTGGCTTGGGATTCGCAGAAGTCGGCCGAATGCACATCGACGGGGTCGAAACGGCGCAATTGCTCGGCGTGCCCGATCTGGTTCTCGACCTGGTCTACCTGCAGCGCGACGGGTTCCGGCTGGAACTGCTCAGTTATCCGTCGCCGGGGGTAACCGGAGACGGCCGGCCGCGGCAGATGAACGCACTGGGGTTCACGCATCTGTCGTTTCGGGTCGACGATGCCGGCGAATTGGTCAGCCGGCTTGAGCGGTCGGGCGGGCGGGTATGGCCCGAGCGCACGGTGAGGTTCGGCGGCGGCAACCGCGGGCTGATGGTCACCGATCCCGACGGCAATTGGCTGGAACTGATCGAACGCGCGCCCGAACGGTAGTCAGATAGGCACTGAACGTACATGTGTTTAGTCCGGTGTTAGAATCCGGACGTGGCAGCCACCACCGAGCTGATGTATTCGCCCTTCTCCAAGGCGGTCTTCGACGACCCATACCCCGTTTACCGCCGCCTGCGGGACGAAGCGCCGGTGTATCGCGACCCGCAGGACCGCTGGTGGGTGTTGTCGAGATTCGACGATGTGGCGCCGGCCCTGCGGGACTGGGAAACGTTTTCCTCCAAGCTGGGCCCGGCGCCGGAGAATCCGGACAACGACGGGCGCAAGTACTCGGTGATATCGATGGATCCGCCGCGCCATGACCGAATTCGCGGCGTGCTGAAGGGATTTTTCACACCGCGGGCAGTGGCGGCGATGGATTCGGCGCTGCGGGCCGTGGTGGATACGCACCTGGACCGGCTACGGGCCGGGACGACGGTGGACGCGATGGAGGCTTTCGCGTTCTCGGTGCCGACTGATGTGATCGGTGACCTGCTCGGAGTGCCGCACGCCGACCGCGAGCAGCTGCGCGTTTGGTGGGAAGCCTTCCTCACCCGCGAGGAAGGTGCGGTGTCGATGCCGGCCAAGGCAATCGAAGCCAACCGCATGATCAGTCAGTACATCGGCGGTCTGATCGAGCGCCGCCGCACCGACCCGGGTGAGGACCTGATCAGTGTTGTGTTGCAAGCCAGCTTCGACGATCCCGAAGTCGGTGGTGAGCGGTGCCTGACCCCGCACGAGGTGTTGATGTTCTGCAACCTGTTGTCGGCCGCGGGATCGGAGACCACCCAGAAGCTCATCTCCAATGGATTGGTCGCGCTGGCCGAACATCGGGACCAGTGGCTGCGAATAGTCAACGACCGCAGCGTAATACCGGTCGCCGTCAACGAGGCGTTGCGATACGACACGCCGAGTCACTGGGTAGCTCGCACGTTGACCCGGCCCATCGAACGTCACGGCTTCACCATGAACACCGGTGACTGGGTGTTGCTGCTGCTGGGCAGTGCCAATCGGGACGAGCGCCGTTACGCGGATCCGGATCGGTTCATCATCGGACGGCCTCGCGGCACCGATGTGTATTTCGGCTGGGGGATCCATATCTGCCTGGGGCAGTGGCTGGCTCGGCGCGAGGCGCAGCTGGTCTTTGATTACATCGCCAGGAAATTCCCGAACTATACGATCGGTGCGTGCGAACGGGTGCTGACCGCCACCGTGCGTGGCTACACGAGTGTGGAGATGACGCTGCGTTGACGCACGGGCTGAAGCCGACGTAGGGCGGGGTCATGGACATCGCCTTGAGTGAAGAGCAGAAGTTGTTGCAAGACACCGCCGCCCGACTGGGCGACAGTGTGGCGGTCAACGGCCCCGAAGGTATTCCCAGCGATGCGGCCCTGGACAGGCAATGGCAGCAGCTGGTGGAGCTCGGTGTCCCGGCGCTGCGTTCGCCCCAACTGTGCGGCCTGGACGCCAGCGGCGTCGAGACAGCCCTTGTTATCGAACAATTGGGACGAGGGCTCAGCGCGGTTCCCATCGTGGGTCAAGCGGTGTTGGCCGCCGAACTGCTACAGGCCGCGGGTTGCGTCGAAGACCTCGAGCGATTGGCCGACGGCAGCTTCCGGGTGGCGCCGGTATTGAGCGCCAGCCTGAACGGATTCGCCTCGGCCAACGAGCCGGGCGTGGCGTTCGACGCGGCGGGCGCCACACACGCGCTGGCGGTGACGTGTTCTGACGGGCAACGCAGATTGATTTCCGGCCCGGTCGGCGGCATTGACGGCGACTGTGCGGCGCTCGATCTGACCCGTCAATTTCGTCGGCTGTCAACAGATTTCGCCAGCACCGCGGCGATCGTTGGAGAGCCGATCGATGACCTGCGATGGCAACGGGTCGAGTCGCTGGCCATGACCGCAGTTGCCGCCGATCTACTCGGGGTGATGCAGGGCGCGCTCGATGACGCGGTGCGCTACGCGGGTGAGCGGACGCAATTCTCGGTGAAAATAGGCACTTTCCAAGCCATTCAGCACCTGCTGGCGGATGCTTTGGTTCGGGTAGAGGGTGCCCGCAGTTGCCTATGGCACGCGGCCTGGGCGATTGACCACCTGCCCGTCCACGAGGCGAAATTGGCGGCGATGACGGCGAAGGCGTACGCGTCGGAAGCCGGGCGCGAAGTCGTCGAAACGAGTGTGCAAGTGTTCGGCGGCATGGCGATCACCTGGGAGCATGTCTCACATCTGCGACTCCGCAGAATGTTGGTTGATCGACGGCTGTTCGGCGACGAAGCTGTCCACTACGAGGCCATAGCGGCCATGCGGCTGGCAGACCAGAAGTTGGCGTGACGGTGGATTTCGACGACAGCGAGCCTGAGGCGCAGTTCCGCGCCGAGTTGCGCCGCTGGCTCAGCCGCCATGCGGCGGAAGCGGTCATTCCCGAGGATCCGGCGGCGCGCGCGGACGCGCAGAACGCCTGGCACCGGAAGCTGTATGAAGCCGGCTACATCGGCCTGTCATTTCCCGTTGAATGCGGCGGGCACGGCAAGGACCCGATCTATGAGGCCATCCTCAACGACGAACTCGGTCGCGCCGGTGCGCCACCGATCGAAGGGGTTGGCCACCTCAGCAACGCATTGCGACTGTTCGGCACCAATGAGCAGCGCGATGAATTGCTGCCCGGCTTGCTCTCCGGGCAGGTGCGCTGGTGTCAGGGGTTCTCCGAACCTGAGGCCGGATCGGACCTCGCTGCGCTCAAGACGCGAGCCGAGCGGGTCGACACCGGTGCCGGGCGGATGTTTCGCATCAACGGGCGCAAGATCTGGACCAGTTTCGGCGCGGTTGCCGACTGGTGTTTCCTGCTGTGTCGCACCGAAACCGACGCGGCCAAGCATGCCGGGATCTCGGTGCTGCTGGTGCCGATGTCGACACCGGGAATCCAGGTGCGACCGATTGTCAACGCTGCGCGCAACCGTGAGTTCACCGAGATCGCCTTCGATGATGTGGACGTGCCCGAGAGCAACTTGCTTGGCGACCGCGGGCAGGGGTGGTCCATCGCCAACCAGCTGCTCGCCTACGAGCGCGGGCCCAGCGACATCAACTGGATCAGCCGACTCGCCACCCAACTTCGCCAGCTGGAGAACGACGTCCGCACCGGCAGGCTGCAAGACTCACCGACAGCGCGGGCGCGGCTGGGTCAGGCGTACGTCGAATTGCGTGCCCTGCAAGTCAAAGTGCAGCGGTCGCTGTCTGAGCGGCAGCGCGGCAAGCTCCCGGGACCCGAGGGATCCGTCGACAAGCTGCTGATGGCCCGGGCTGACCAGATTTGCGGCCATGCCATGATGGATCTGCGCGGCAGCGAGCCCCTGCTCAGTGAAGGGCTGGAGTGGGACATCTACGTGTGGTCGCGAGCCGCCGGCATCTACGGCGGAACGGCGCAGATCCAACGCAATATCGTCGCGCAACGGGTGCTGAGGTTGCCCCGCGGCTAGGAAGCTCGATCGGGTCAATCCGGCGCGCCTTCAGTCAAGTGCCTGATGGCCTCGCGGAGCCCGTTGAGTCGGCGCTCCATCAGGTCCCGGTGTGCGCCGACCGGGCCGTCGGGCCCCGCCAGGGCGGCACTGACTTCGGCGACTTCGGCACTGAGCCGTTCGGCGGCTTCGCTTTTGGTGAGTAGGTCCTGATCGGCCCAGTCGTCGTGCGGAATTCGCTCACGGGGATCCATCGGTCCACTCCTCGGCCGTGACGTCAGTTACTATAGTCAATAGATCATTAGATGTTTATTTGTACAGTACCGCACCCAGGCGCGTGAGAGTTGAGGACCGGCTATGCCCCTGCAGCCATCGATGAAGCTCCTGTCCGTAGACGATCACCTTATCGAGCCACCACACGTCTGGATTGATCGTCTGCCCAAGAAATACCTCGAAAATGGGCCCCGCATCGTGGATTTCCCCCGCGACGGAGCGCCACCGATGCAACAGTGGGTTTACGAGGGCCGTCCCTACCCCAACATCGGACTCAACGCGGTGGCGGGTAAGTCTCCCGAGGAGTTCGGGGTGGACCCGATCCGCTACGCGGACATGATCCCTGGTTGCTATGACCCCAAAGCCCGGCTTGCCGACATGGACATCGACGGTGTACACGCCATGTTGTGTTTCCCGTCCTTCCCGCGCTTCTGCGGAACAGTCTTCCTCGAAGGAGAGGACAAAGAGCTTGCGTTGCTGGGAGTCCAGGCATGGAATGACTTCTCGCTTGACGAGTGGTGCGCCACCGACCCGGCTCGATTCATCCCGATGGCGATTACGCCGTTGTGGGATCCGGCGCTGATCGTTGCGGAGATCGAGCGGGTGGCGGCCAAGGGTGCCCGCGCAGTCGGCTTGCCGGACAACCCGACCAATCTGAAACTACCCAGTTACCACACCGCCTACTGGGAGCCGGTGTGGTCGGCGTTGGAAGAAACGAACTTGACTGCGGTGATGCACTTCGGCAGCGGCGGCTTCCCGCCGCAGACCGCGCCGGAGGCACCGTTCGCGGTGATGATCACCCTGATGGGCACCACCTCGATGGCAGCCGCCACCGAGCTCATCTTCTCGCCCGTGTTCCACAAGCACCCGAACCTCAAGGTGGCGTTCTCGGAGGGGGGCGTCGGCTGGATGCCCTACCTGGTGGAGCGTGCCGACTACGTATGGCGCAAGCACAAGTACTACCAGAACATCCATCCCACCGTCGCGCCGTCAGAATTGTTCCGGCGCAACATCTCCGGATGCTTTATCGAGGACGAGGTGGGGATGGCGATGCGCCACGCCATCGGCATCGACAACATCACCTGGGAATGTGACTACCCGCATTCGGACTCCTTCTGGCCTAAGAGCCGGGCGCGTGCCGAAGAAATGCTGGCAGACGTGCCCGACGAGGAGGCGGCCAAGATCGTCGAACTCAACACGCGGCGCTGGTACGCCTTCCCGGAGGAGGGCTTCAAGTCGTGCACCGCGGACTCTGGGTGGCGGCCGAACAACGGACAGCCGCCTGAGTATGACTACGACGAGGTCATGGCAGGCCACGGTGGGATCGGCTTGGACACCTTCCTGAACAAGCTCGAGGAGCAGAAGGCGCAGAAAGTCGCGAAGCCGAGCTAAATACCCGCGGCGTTGCGCCAGTCGTCTACGGCAACCAGTCGTCCGGTCGAAGCCAGGGTCAGGTAGAGAGTGAGCCCGTCGGCGCTCACCGTCACGTTGGTCGTCATCGGGTCCTCGGCGGGGATGGCTCCGATCAGTTCCCCGTCCGGAGAGAAAATGGTCACTCCGCCGGTACCGAGCGTGGCGACCAACACCCGGCCTTCGGGATCGGTTGAAACCCCGTCCGCGCCACCAATATTGAGCGCGCCGCCACTGGGTACCGTGGCCAGGCCGCGTGCCCGGCGTACCTGACCCGGCCCGCTGAGTTCGAACTCCCACACCCGGCGCGTCCGTGTCTCGGCCAGATACAGTCTTGTGCCGTCGGGCGAGAGTGCAATTCCGTTGGGCATCTCCAACGGGTAGACGATTTCGCGTAAGTCGCCATCAGGAGTGCCGTACAAGAGTCCGGTCATGATGCGTTCGCGACCCCGGGTGGTTCCGCCGTCTGTTACGTAAAAACCGCCGTGGGTGTCGACACAGAGATCACTGGGCCGCACCAGGGGACGGTCGCCGCCCGATCGGGTGCGGAAAGTGGTGGTCAGCTCGGTGACGGTCCCGTCCTGTGCGACGATCTGCAGACTCGGTCTCGCCGGATGCTCGGGGGGGCCGACAGGTCGGAAAACCTCTACGCTTCCGTCGAATTCGTACGGCCACGCTCCGAGGCCGAACCGCGAGCCGCCATTCTGACACACCACCAAGCGGCCGTCGGGTAGCCGGCCCAACCCGTTGGGGCCGCCACCGGTCAGGGCGAAGGGTTCGGTGTATCCGCCGGCGCAAACCCGGGTGATTCGGCCGGCCGCCATCTCAGAAACGAGAACTGAACCATCGTCCAAGACGACCGGACCTTCGGGAAAGGCCAGACCGTCGGCGAGGACGCGGGTCGCAGTCACCCGAGCGCCTGCCTGCCGCGCCACCAAGTCGCAAACGCCGGGTCAGTCAGTGGCAAATCGCCGACCCCGACCTGGCGGAGCGGCCACTCAGCTGCCTGTTGAGTCATCGGCGACTCGGCCCGGGCGATTCCATAGTGCAGTCGGTGACGTCGATGCAGGAAGCGCCACCGTCCCTGGTTCAGCTGGTAGCGGTCTTCGTATTTGATGACTTGCTCGACGAATCCGTCGCCATGAGTCTGCGCGAAGCACTGGGCCCACACCTGACCGCGGGCGTTGGATTCGTCGTCGAACTCGATCAGATGATTGGCCACCAGGAGCACCGCGAACACGCCGGAATCCATGCTTTCCGACATCAGCCGCTGCACGCCCTCGCGGCCACTGCCGTAGCGGCCGAAACGTGCGTGCGGAACGTACAGGTCAGCCATGGCATCCGGATCCCGTGCCTCGACAGCGGCCGCGTAGCGGTAGGGCAGGTCCCGGATCTCGTCCCGCGCCAGCATATTGCGGACGGCGGCCTGCTGAGCTGCTACATCCGACTCCATCACGGCTCGACCTTCCGTCGGGTACATACCACGCCTCTACAACAGTACAACTCGTGTAATACTGTTAATCTGGTTACGCGAGTGCGTCAACCGCGAGGAGGGCAGATGCAACGTCTGAGCGGCAAGGTCGCCGTCGTCACGGGTGCCGCACGCGGACAGGGTCGCAGCCACGCGGTTCACCTCGCCGATGAGGGAGCCGACATCATCGCGCTGGACATCTGCGCCGACATCGAGACCAATCATTACCCATTGGCATCGCGGGATGATCTCGACGAGACCGTGAAACTGGTCGAAAAGTCCGGTCGGCGCGTGATTTCCGCGGTAGTTGATGTGCGCGACCGGGTCTCACTGAAGAAGGCGATCGACGATGCGGTGGCCGAACTGGGCGGCTTGCATGTGGTCGTTGCCAACGCGGGCATCTGCCCGTTGGGCAATCAGGTGCCCACGCGCGGGTTCATCGATGCCTTCGACGTTGACTTCGTCGGGGTGGCCAATACCGTCGGTGCCAGTTTCGATCATCTGCAACCGGGCGCGTCAATCATCGTCACGGGTTCGATCGCCGGTCTAGTTCCCCAAAAAGACCTTGCGACCGGTGGGGGACCCCAAGGCCCCGGTGGCGCAGGCTACGGGTTGGCCAAGAAGATGCTTGTGGAATACACCAAAGGGTTGGCGTTGACGCTGGCGTCCGAGCGGATTCGGATCAACACCATCCACCCGAGCAACGTCAACACCGGGATGCTGCACAACCTTCCGATGTACCGAACCTTCCGCCCGGACTTACCGGAGCCCAGCAGGGAGGACGCCGAAATCGTCTTTCCGTTGTTGCAGGCGATGCCGGTTCCGTGGATAGAACCCGAGGACGTCTCACATCTGGTGGTGTACCTGGCGTCAGACGAAGCCCGCTATGTAACCGGGCAGCAGATGTTCGTCGACGCGGGCGCGGGATTGAAACTCGGCCTCTGAGTGCGGCAATCAGCGTCCACGGAAGTCAGGGTCCCGCCGTTCGGTGAAAGCCGAAATTCCTTCGGCGGCGTCGTCGGTGGCGGCCACCTGCTCCACCAGTAGCGACTCCACACGAAATGCGGTGTCACGGTTGACGTCTAGCGCGTCGTTGAGCATGGCCTTCGCGGCCGCGAGTGCACGTGTCGGACCCTGCGCCAGCCGGTTCGCCCACTCGGTGGCCACGCGCGTGAGCTCGCTGCCCGCGACGACCTTGTTGATCAACCCGATGCGGTGCGCGTCGGCCGCCGACAGGTCCTCGCCGAACAACAGCAACTGCTTGGCGATGTTGAACGGTACCTTCCGGGACAGCAGGTAGGCCGCACCCCCGTCGGGCGCCAGCCCGCGGCGCGCGAAAAGTTCTATGAGTCGCGCACTTTCGGCGGCCACGATGAGGTCGCAGGCGAGCACCATGCTTGCGCCCACTCCGGCCGCCACACCGTTGAGGGCACACAACACCGGCTTCTCGCAGTCAAGCAACGCTGAAACCACCGCCTGCGAGCCCGTGCGCAGGGTGCGCGCCGCGTCGCCGGGAATCCGGTCCCTGCTGGGCTGCATGTCGGGGTCACGCAGATTCGGGCCGGTGCAGAAATGCCGGTCGCCGGACGCGGTGAAGACAACTGCCCGGACCTCGGGATCGCCGGAAGCGCGCTGCAGATGTTCCACGAGGGCTTGTTGCATCGCACGTGTCACCGAGTTGCCGACGTCGGGTCGATCCAGAATCAACCACCGCACCGCGTCTTTGGTGCGCACCACCACATCGGGGGTTGTGTTCATAGCCGGATCGGTACGCTGGCCGGCCCGCGGACCGTATTGGTGTGCACGTAGCTGACATTCTCTTCGTCGACCTCCCAGGACGGGAAGCGTGCGAGCGTCTCCTCGAGGGCAATGCGGGCTTCCAACCGGGCAAGAGCCGCGCCCAGGCAGAAGTGCGACCCGTGGCCGAAGCTGATGTGGCGGATACCTTTCCGTTCGACATCGAAAGTGTCGGGATTCTCGTACTGGCGTTCGTCGCGACCGGCTGAACCGGTCAGCAGGGCGACGCGCGATCCGGCGGGAATCAGCGTGTCGTGGTAGGTCACATCGCGGGAGGTGAACCGGCCCTGCACGGGGGAGGGAGCGTCGTAGCGCAGTAATTCTTCGACGGCGCCTGGGATCAGCTGCGGATCGGCGACCAGCTTGGCCCGCTGATCGGGGTTGCGTGCCAGCGTCAGCGCGGCCCACCCGAGGAGCCGCGCGACCGTCTCATTGCCGGCGACATTGATCGTCGCGACGAACATGAGCATCTCGGTATCGTCAAGACGCCGGGTTTCTTTGCCGGCCTGGACCAAATCGGTGTTCATCAAGTTGCCGACGATGTCGTCTGTTGCGGTGATCCGCCGTTGCTTGATCTGTTCGGCGTAGTAGCCGAGCAACTTGGCGTTGGCGTCCTGGCCGTCCTGGCTCAACTGCGCGGTGCCCTCCTCGCGATGCAGCTGTGCATCCGACCACTCCCGCAAGTTGTCGTGGTCCTCTTCGGGGAAGCCGAGCAGCGAGCTGATCACCATTACCGGCAGTTTCATCGAGAAATCGCGAACGTAGTCGAACCCGTCGGTGTCAACGAACCGGTCCAGGTAGCTGTGACAGAGCCCGCGCACCCGTTCTTCGAGGGTGGCGACTTGGGTACGAAAGAAAGTACGGTTGACCATCTTGCGTAACGCCGTGTGATCGGGTGGGTCCATCATGATGATGGGCCTGGGTGAGGGCCATGGATCCGGGCCGATGCCGTCAAGGGTGACCCCGTGCTCCGAGGAGAACGTCTCGGTATCCAGCGATGCTTCCAGGACATCTGTGAACCGACTCAGCGCGTAGAAGTCATACTCTTCGTTTCGATACACGGGCGCCTCATTGCGGAGCCGCTTCCAGACCTCGTACGGTTCCTTGTGTAGCGCACGATCGAACGGGTCCCAACGCAAGTTCATCGTTGTCATCCACTACCGCCCTTCCGGTATAGGACAATATTACAATCTCTGTATAGTTGCGCTACAGCGTCACCCATGAGGGTGGCACGCGGGTGGAGGAGGACGGACAACGGTGGAAACTCGGGAGTTCGAGCACGTCGTCTACGAGAAGGATGGCCCGATCGCGCGGATCATTTTGAACAATCCGAAAGCGGCGAACGCACAATCCGCGCAAATGGTCCATGGGGTGAACGAGGCCCTCGACGACGCGCAGTATGACTACGACATCAAGGTGGTCATCCTCAAAGCCAACGGGAAAGGGTTCTGCTCCGGCCATATTCCCACCGGTGACTATCCTGAGTTCAAGGCCGAGATCAACGCGGCGGGCAAGGTTTGGCGCTCCGCGGCGCAGCTGTTCCTGTGGCCGGTGCTCAAGCTCTGGGAGTTTCCCAAGCCCCTGATAGCACAGGTTCACGGCTACGCGATCGGTGGCGGCACCACCTGGGCGCTCATTCCCGAGATCACGGTTTGCTCCGACGACACATGGTTCCAGATGCCGTTGGTGCCGGGCTTCGGGCTGCCCGGTTCGGAAACCATGTTCGAGCCTTGGGTATTCATGAACTACAAGCGCGCTGCTGAATACCTCTATACCGCACAGCGTCTGACCGCCGCCCAGGCGCTGGAGTTCGGTTTGGTCAACAGGGTGGTGCCGGCCGACGAGTTGGAGGCGACGGTCGAGGAACTGGCCGCGAAGATTTCCAAGGCGCCGCTGATCACCTTGCAAGCAACCAAATCCGGCATTATCCGGGCTTGGGAAACGATGGGGTTCCGCACCCATCAGCAAGCCAGCAACGACCTGCAGGCGGTCGTGACCGGCAGCGATGAATTCCGGCAGTACATGGCGGAGCTGATGAAGAAGAGCGCCAAGCCCAGCGAACGAACCTGAGCATGCCGCTCAAACCGATCGTCCGCTTCGGCGACGACCCAAGTATCGAGGAACTTCGATCCGCGATCCGAAATTGGTTGGCAGACAATCTGACCGACGAATTTCGACGGACCGCGGCCAACCCCGACTACCTGCCACGGGATGCCCACGACCGCGCTGTTGCCTTTTGCCAGGAATTGCATGCGCAGGGTTGGTTCGTGCCGCACTGGCCAGCGCTTTACGGCGGCGGCGGGCGCGATGTCGTCGAGCAGGTGGTGATCCGCGAGGAGCTCGCCTACAGCGGTGCTCCCTTGGTCAACACCAACGGGGTCAACATGTTGGCGCCGGTGTTGTTCAAGTATGGGACGCCCGAACAGAAAGAAGAGCATCTCCCGGCAATCGCGCGCTCCGAACGCATGTGGGCCCAGGGCTATTCGGAACCGGAAGCCGGGTCGGACCTCGCCGCGCTGCGCATGACCGCGCGGCGCGACGGTGACCACTACGTGCTCGATGGCCAGAAGACCTGGACCAGCAACGGCGTGCTCGCCGACTGGATCTTCGTGCTGGCCCGCACTGCACCGGCAACCGGCAAGCGGCAAGAAGGCATTTCTTTTTTCCTGGTCGATCTTGATTCGCCGGGGATCACCCGTCGGCCGATCCGGTCGATGACCGGCTATCCCACTTTTGCGGAGGAATTCTTCGACGGTGTCCGAGTTCCGGCCGCCAATCTCGTCGGGGCAGAAGGCGACGGGTGGCGGGTTGGCAAGGCGCTACTGGATGCCGAGCGATCGAATATCACCAGAGCCGCACAGGCCCAGCGTTACCTCGATGAATTGGTCGACTGGTGCCGCTCCCAGCGGGGCGCGGCGTACGATCCACTCGCCGATCCGGCCAACCGCATCGCCATGGCGCGCATCGTCGAACGCGTCGAGGTGGGCCGTGCCTTGTCCTACCGAGTGGCCCAGCAGCAGGCCGCCGGAGTCCTGGAACCCGCGCTGCCGTCGCTGTCCAAGCTGTACCACTCCGAGCTGACGGCCGAATTGCGGGCGTTGGGTGCCCAAATTCTAGGCCCCGCAGGGGAATTGTTACCAGCAGATCCCGACGCAGTTCTTGACGGTCACTTTTCCGAGGGGTTGCTGTTGTCTGTGCTGCATTCGATCGGCGGCGGCACCAGCGAGATCCAGCGCGATCTGATCTCCACGACCGCCCTCGGCATGCCGCGTTGAGCCGATATTCACGAGAACGCGGCTCGACCCTCGACCGCGGCCGAGCGCTGCTGGGCCACCGTCGCCATCGCCAGCTCGAAGGGATGGAACGCGGCGAGTTGCGCGGTTTCGGCCGAATTGATGAGCCGTTTCGTCATTTCTACGGCGCCCGGATCCGCTTGCGCCAACTCCACGGCGATAGCGACCGCCCGGTCTACCGCCGCGCCTGGGTCCACCACTTCGGTAACCAAGCCGGTCCGTTCGGCGTCAACGGCCGACAGCCGAGATCCTCGCAACAGCAACGACGACGCACGGAGCCGACCCAGCTGTTGGGTCAACCGCCACGCTAGGCCGCCATCGGGCACGACCGCGCGCGCCACAAAGGGCGCGGCGAAGAATGCATCCTCGGCGGAAACGACCAGATCGCAGGACAGCGCCAGACTCCACCCCAGGCCGACGGCGCCACCCTCGACCGCCGCGATCGCCGGCACCGGCAAGGCTCTGAGTTGCTCGAGCACGCGCTGGGCATGCTCGACGCGCCCCGCCGGCGCCAAGGGGCCCGTGCCGTGCGCCGGACCGGTCTTCAAATCCCCACCGGCGCAGAAGAATCCGCCGGCACCGGCCAGTACCAAACCACGGGCACCGGTAGCGATGACCTCGTCCAGCGCCGCCGACAGTTCAGTCCAGGATTCGTATCGCAACGCGTTACGTTGCCGCGGCCGGTTCAGTAGGACCACCGCGATACCGTCGCGGTCGTCGCGCCGGATCAGTGGTTCATCGTCTGGCATCTATCGGCCAAGGAACTTGTCGATCGCTGCCCGGTGCTCCGGGGTGGTGAAACACTCGGTCTCAGCCGAGATCCCATACTCGAGAATGCCGATCAATGCGCGATGGGCATGCAGGTTCAGCGTCCGCTTGGTGTCCTGCACGGCGCGCGGAGGGAGCGCGGCGAGGCGATGGGCCAGGGCCAGCCCCTCCTGTTTGATCTGAGCATGCGGCACCACCCGGTTGGCCAGGCCGAGCTCGACGGCCTTGGCGGCCTTGATGCGTTCGCCGAGCATCAGGTATTCCTTCGCCTTGAGCAAGCTCATCAGCAGCGGCCAGAGTACGGATCCGCCGTCGCCGGCGACAAGTCCACTTGCGACGTGGGTGTCAGCGAAAAACGAGCGATCCGACATCAATACGATGTCGCACAGTACCGCGATGCTGCAGCCGAAACCCACGGCCGGCCCGTTGACGGCCGCCACCACCGGCAGCGGAAAGTCGACCATGTCGCGAACGATGCGCCGGGCATCTCGCATCCCGGCTCGGCGGGTCACGGGATTGTTGACGTGCGTCTCAAGCCATTCGACCAGGTTTCCGCCGGCGGAGAAGTAGTCGCCCGCACCTGTGATCAGCACCGCGCGCGCTTCCGCGTCCTCCGCCAGTGCATCCCACAGCCGGGTAAAAGCGGTGTGCATGCGATTGTTGACCGCGTTGGCGTCATCTGGGTTGTTGAGGGTGACGATTCGTACCGGACCGTCTGCGGCCACCAGGATCTCGTCGCATCCGGTCAGATCCGGTGTGCCCCGCGGCAGCTCATTCATTAAAATAGATAATAGAACACAAGATGTATATGTGTCATACATCGAGTGGCCTCGCCTCGGCCCGACGAAGGACCGCGGCATATTGTCGAGAGTTATGACACCCGCACGATCAAAACCGGCCGGTCGGGAGGCGCAGCGGTTGGAAACCCGCGAGCGCATCTTTGCAGCCGCTATCGCGGAGTTCAGGCGAAGGGGAATGGCCGGCTCGGATATCAACTCGATTGCCGCCGCTGTGGGCGTCGCACGAGGCACCTTCTACTTTCACTTCCCTACCAAAGAACATGTCGCTTTCGAGGTGATGGCGCGTGAAGAGCGGCGCATCGTCGACGATGTGCGGCCGGCGCTCACCGATGCGCCCGATGCCCAAACGCTACTGAAGATTGTGGTGCGTCGGGTCATCGAAGCGGAAAATCATCTGGGCAGCTTGCTGTTTCGTGATGTCCTCAGCATCTACTTCACGGCGAACCAGCCGGAACTCGGCAATGTGTCGGAGCACCCCGTCGCGGTCTTGGTCATCGAGGAACTGGAGAAGGCGCGCCGGCGCGGTGAAATCGATCGTGACCTCAACCCTGCCAACACCGCCAAGTTTTTCCTGCTCGGTGTATATGGGCTGCTGATCACGAACCGCGACTCGCCCGATGATCGTAACGTCGTCCTTGACGAGTATCTGACGTTCTTCTGCCGAGGTCTGAAACCCAGATCAATAGCGCCCAGACGCCGCCAATAGTCTCACGTCACTCGCCTTCACCCTTGGGCAACCAGGCTGGGCGTCGGGTCTCGACAAACGCGTCGCGGTCATGGCTCACCTGCCATTGCGGGGCTCGCTTCTGCAGAAACGCGGTGAAGGCTTCAATTTGCTCGGAGGTACCGATCGACGACCAGTAGCCGGAGACGTCGACGGCTGGCAGCGCACGCGCCATCTCCCGTTTGACCGCGGCGCGTGCTGTTGGGCCCGTCTTGCGCACCCGATCCAGCAACGCGTCGACTTCGTCCCGGAGGTTGTCGTGCGCTACCACCTTGCCGACTAGCCCTAGCCGCTGCGCCTCGGCCGCGTCGATCCAATCGTTGCCGTAGATCAGGTGATTGGCCCGCAGTGTGCCCAGGCGTTGCGGCAGTCGGGCGGCGACGAAGGCTTCGTACACGCCGCGCGTCAGGTCCGGAACGCGGAACCGCGCTCGGTCGGAGGCGATGACCAGGTCCGCGAACAGCGTCATGACGAGACCACCGCCCAGCGCAATGCCGTTGACCGCGCAGATAACCAATTTGGGTATCCTGCCCAAGGTTTCGAAGGGCGTCCCGTCGTAGGACTCGGTGAAGGCATCCCAACGCCGGTCCGGATTGCCGTCGGCATTCATGTCACCGCCTGCGCAAAACGATTCGCCGGTTCCGGTAATCACCAGAAAGTCCAATTCGGGTTCGTCAGCTACGATCATCGCGGCGCGCTTGATGCCGTGGTATCCGTCGGCGGTCACGGCGTTCTTCTTCTCCGGCCGGTTGATGGTGACCGTTAGGGTGTCGCCCTCGATTTTTCCGGACAGTTCGGCGGCCCCAAGGTCGATCTCGGCCGATTTCGGTAGCGGGGTCACTGGTCGTCAATCACCGCGAGCAGTTCGCCAACGTCATAAGTGTTGCCTGCCTTCACTTTCCAGGCGACGACCCCGCTGGCGGGTGCTTCAATGTCCATTTCGACCTTGTCCGTGGCGATCTGGTATAGCGGATCCCCTTCGGCAACCCGAGCGCCGTCGGCCACGTGCAGCTGGATCAGCTCGGCCTCGGTGATCGCGTCGCCAGGTTTGGGCATCCGGATCTCGATCAAAGGACCCTCCTGACGGCGTCAACGATTCGCGCGGCGTCCGGACGGCAGGCAGCCTCCAGCGTCGCCGCACGTGGAACGGGCGTGTACGTGCCCGCGACGCGCTGGATGGGGCTGGTGAGCACGCCGAACAATTCGGCGCCGACCGCAGCCGCAATTTCCGCTCCCGGGCCGCAGAATCCCACCGACTCGTGCGCCACGATCAACCGGCGGGTCTTGCGGGCCGAATCGACGACGGTGGCCAGGTCCAGCGGAACCAGCGTCCTCAGATCGACGACCTCAACGGAAACGCCCTCGCTCTCAAGCTGGTTGGCGGCTCCGAGGGCGGCGTGTACGGTGCTGCCGTAGCTGCAGATCGTGACATCGGTTCCGAGCCGTTTGACGTCGGCCTGCCCCAGCGGGATCAAGTAGTCGGCCGTAGGCACCGGTCCCTTGCCGCCTCCGTAGAACAGCTTCATCGACTCGATGAACAGACACGGATCATCCTCTGCCAGGCACGCATTGAGCAGACCCACCGCATCGGCGGCGGTACTGGGCCACACCACTTTGATGCCGGGGGTGTGCATCGCCCAAGCCTCGAACGCCTGCGAGTGCTGCGGCCCGGCGGCAGTGCCAACCATGGCGCGGATGATCATAGGCGCACCTTTTCGGCCGCCCGACATATAGCGGATCTTCGCCGCATGGTTGGCGATCTGGTCCATCGCCACCCCCAGGAAATCGACGAACATCAATTCGGCTACTGGTCGCAACCCGGCCAGCGCGGCACCGAGGGCCGCACCGATGATCGACGATTCGGCAATCGGAGTGTCGCGAACACGTTCGGCCCCGTATTTGGTGGAGAGTCCCGCGGTGATCTTGAACATTCCGCCGGCCGGATCGGCGATGTCCTCGCCGAGCAGGACGATCGAATCGTCGGCGGCCATGGCGCGGTCCAGCGTACGGTGAATCGCCTGCACCAGGCCGAGGGTCTCGGTCTCGCCGGTGGGAATTTCGGCGCGCTCGGCCACCGGTGCGGCCAACTCGACGCCGTTGAGGGCGAATACGTCTCGGGTGAGTTCGTCGAGCGGCGGCGGCTCGGCCTCGCGGGCGGCGGTGAAGGCCGCATCGATCTCGGCGATGAGTTCGGCGTCAAGCCGGTCGAGTTCGGCCTCGGAGGCCACGCCGTGTTCGATGAGTCGGCGACGATAGTTGTCGAACGGCGGGTTTGCGCGCCGGGCGGCGAGTTCGTCGGGATCGGCGTAGGGCATCTGGTCACCGAAATAATGGCCCTGCAAGCGGTAGCCGACGGCTTCGACGAACGAGGGGCCACCACCGGATCGGGCGCGCTCCACAGCGCTCGTTACTGCGCTGTAGACGATTTCGGGATCGGTCCCGTCAACACTCACGCCCGGCATCCCGTAGCCAGCGGCCCGATCGGACAGGCGTTCGGTGCGGGTGTAACCGGCGATCGGCGTACATTCGGCCCAGGCGTTGTTCTGGCAGAAGAACACCACCGGCAGCCGCCACAGTGCGGCCATGTTCATCGC
Source organism: Mycobacterium asiaticum (assembly GCF_001668675.1). Classification (GTDB taxonomy): domain Bacteria; phylum Actinomycetota; class Actinomycetes; order Mycobacteriales; family Mycobacteriaceae; genus Mycobacterium; species Mycobacterium asiaticum_D. The sequence continues at coordinate 27,865 of NZ_LZKQ01000336.1, forward strand.
CTCGTGCACGTAACCGATGCTGGTGGCGCCGTCCCCGAAGCTCACCAACACCACCTGGTCAGTGCTTCTTGTGGATGCGGCAAGGGCAATCCCGTTCGCGATGAGTGGTCCCGCGCCGACAATTCCGGTGGTCCAAGCGATGCCGTGGTCGGGGTCGTATATGCCCATAGCCCCGGCCTTGCCTTTCGACAGGCCGGTGCTTCTGCCGAGGATCTCCCCGAAATAACCGGCCAGATCAATGCCTTTGGCCACCACATCGCCCAAACCGCGGTAGGTGGTCACGATCTGGTCGTCGGCGGCCAGTGCGAGCGCAGCCCCTGCCGACATCGCCTCCTGGCCGTCGACAGGCCAGTAACTCATCGCGATTTCACCGGACGACAGCCCCTTACGGACACGGTGATCGGCGTGGTGCACCTTGCTCATCAGCCGGTACAGCTCAACGGCACGATCGCTGCTGAGCGTTTGATACCCGACGTCCACCGGCGTCGCCATCGGTGCTCCTTCCATCTGACGGCAAGTCTACGATATGACGGATTTTGTTCAGCCGTGCCGCGGGGTACCGGGTTCCGCGATCGCGCCGTCGAGCTGCGCCGTGACCAGCATCCGGTCGAAGTAACAGCGCTCCAGGATCAGGTTGGGCCCGTCAAAGCCGAACAAATTCATGCTGAGCATGTCAATAGATGTGCCCGGCGACGTGGTTCGGGTTTCCACGACCAACCCCCGGTCGCCGTGGAAAATGGCTTCGGCGGCGAACTGAAGCTTCGGCGGCTGCGCCCATTGGTTCAGCAACATTGCGCGCACCGCGTCTTCGCCATCGAAAACCATTCCAGTAGGGATGATTTCGTAACGTGGGTGGGTGAAGGTGGCCATTGCCGCGTCGATGTCGCAGGCGTTCTCGGCGGCGACATGGCGCAGTACCAATTCTTCGCGAAGTCGGCGCAACCCGGCGACGCTGTTCACTGGGGCTCCGACTGTGGCTGGAACACCGGGAGTTGGCGGACGTCGTCGATTGCGACCCAGCTGACCTCGACCCGGTCCCCGACGGCAGGTATCGCGCCAAAGACGTTGGACATCATCCGCGCGCCCTCGTCCAGATCGACCAGCACTACCGAATACGGCACCTTGTCGGCCAGGGCGGGGAACGCGGGCCGGTGATGCACACTCACCGCGTACACAACCCCCTTGCCGCTCAATGTTTCCCACCGCAGAGATGCCCCGCCGCAGTGTGGGCAGGCATGTCGCGGGTACCACACCAACCGATGGCACGAGCCGCAGCGCTGCATCCTCAGTTCGTGGCGCCGGGTTGCCTCCCAGAATTCTGCTGACACTGGGCTGGGATCTGGCACTGGCACCGTCTCGCTCATAACGTGGCCTCCGTTCCGAGGATGACGGTCGAGGTCGCCGACAGCACTCCGCCGGTGCCGTGTGCGACCGCCGTCTGCGCATCCGGGACCTGCCGTTCGCCGCAGTCACCACGCAGCTGACGGGTGGCCTCCACGAGCAGGAACGCGCCGAACGCACCAGGATGGGTGTACGCCAGGCCGCCGCCCGAGGTCTGGCCTGGCAGCGCACCGCCCGGGGCCAGCGCGCCGCTGCCGACGAAAGATCCGCCTTCTCCCTTGACGCAGAAGCCGAGATCTTCCAACGCGAGCAGGACGGTGATGGTGAACGAGTCGTACAGCTCGACCACGTCGATCTCGCCCGGGGTCAGCCCCGCGGCCCGGAACGCAGCCGGGCCCGACACGGCGCCTGGCGTCACGGTGAGATCGGGCATTTGCGAGATCATCGCGTGCGATGCCGCCGAGGCCGCCCCGAGGACCATTGCCGGCGGCCGGCGTAGCTCGCGGGCGCGATCGGCGCTGGTCATCACGATGGCCGCGGCACCGTCGGTGACCAGGCAGCACTCCAACCTGTGCACCGGTTCGGCAATGAAACCGGACTCGAGTACGTCCTCTACCGTGATCGGATCACGCAGGTAGGCAAGCGGATTCCGCTGCGCCCAACGCCTGGTGTCGACGGCGATCTGAGCGAGCTGCTCAGCGGTGGTCCCGTAAGTGGCCATGTGGCGATTGGCGGCCAACGCGTAGGCGCTGATGGGCAGCATGACGCCGTAGGGGGTTTCCCACTCCAACCGCTCTGGTGTGGCGAACACGCCGAGTCCCTTCTCCCCACGCCTGCGGGCCGCGCGCGGCGTGGAGGCGTAGACGATCACCACCGTCTCGGCCACGCCCGCCGCGATCGCCGCGGCGGCATGCTCGACATATAGCCCGTAGCTGGCGCCGCCGGTCTGGGTGGCATCGGTGAATCTGGGTGCGATCCCGAGGTATTCGGCCAGTTCGACCGAATGCATCAGGGTGCCGCCGGTGCAGGTGCACAGCCCGTCCACGTCGCGCACCGACAAGCCGGCGTCGGCCAACGCCGATCTGATCACGCGGGCCTCCAGCTCGCGCACCGGAACATCGATCACGCCGGAGGGCGAAACCTCGTCGGCCACACCGACGATGGCAGCGGCACCCCGGATCTCGGCCGTCACGCTTGCGCCTCCTCGAAGAGTTTGCGTAGTCCTGGTTGGCTGACCTTCAGCGAAGGCGTCCGGGGCAACTCGTCGACCACGATCAACCGCGCCGGGACTTGGTAGCGGCTCAGTCGATCGCGCAGGAATTCCAGCAGTTGGTCAGGTGTCGCAGTGGCGCCGGAGGCCAATTCGACCGCAGCGACCGGGACCTGACCGAGACGCTCGTCGGGCAATCCCGTCGAGCCTGCGTCGCGCACCGCGGGATGGCTCCGCAACGCCTTGACGATGTCGTTGGGGGACACCTTGAAGCCTCCGCGGATGATTGCGTCGTCGGTGCGGCCGTCGATGAACAAAAAGCCATCGCGATCGATGCGACCGAGATCGGTGGTGGCCACCCAGTGGCCGCCGGTGGTCCGTACTTCGATGCGTCCCTGCTGCCCAGCTGCCATTTCGGTGCCATCCGTGACGGATACGATACGAACTTCGCGCCCTTTCTGCGGCCGGCCCACGCTGCCTCGCTTCCGCTCCGCCCACTCGCGGTGCAGCGCGAGGTTCCAACCGGCGACCCCACCGGCGAACTCGGTGGCGCCGTAGGACGGCAGCACGGCCACGCCGTAGCGCTTTTCGAAGGCGATCTGCACCTCCGCCGGCAGGGGCGCCGTCCCGGAGGTCACTACCTCGACGCTCAAGAACGCTTCGGGGGGCACGTCGGCATCAAGGACCATTGCCAACGCTGACGGAACCAAACTGACGGCACGGGGGCGATGACGGGTGACCAGATCGACGAACTCCGGCACCCGAAACCGCTCGAGCAACGCGATCTTTCGCCCCTCACAGATGTTGAGCAACGTGCGGAACAGCCCAGACATGTGCACCAACGGTGAGGAGACGATCGCCACTCCTGACCGGAGCCTGACCTGTGGCTCGCCGGACGAGCTGTAATGTGCACTCGCGGCCGCAATAGTGTGCTCAAAAGATCGATACGACAGTGGAATCCGCTTGGGCGGACCGGTAGTGCCGCTGGTCAGCATCTCGACGGCAATGGGGTCGGGATCCAGGTGCGCCGCGCGGAACGGTCCCGGGCCGAGTCGGTCCAGGCCGGATACGGATCGGCAGGCGGTCGGATTGATGTCGGCCTGCAGCCCGAGCGCGCCGCCGGCAGCCTGGGGGACGTCAAGGCGGCGCCAGTCCGCCGGCAGTGCAATCAAAGCAGGTACCCGCAGGCCGGCGATGTCGGCGTTCAAGCCGGTGTCACCGTGCGACGGGTTGATCGTCACCACACAACCACCGGCGAGCAGCACGCCGAGCAATGCCCCAACCATCGCCGGATGATTGCGCAGGATTAAGCCGACCGCCGGACGTTGGCTCAAACCTACTGCGGTCAGTCGTTTCTCAACTTCGCCCGCGATGGTCGCCAATGTCTGCCAATCAGTCCAACTGTCTCGGTACTCAATGGCGGGTGCGGCTGGGTCGAGTGCCAGAACCGCGCGCAGGCGGGCGGCCAGCGGCTGGCTCAAACTGCGGCGGCCGCGAGTTCGGTGGCGGCCGGAATCACCTCTTGGGCAAAGAGTTTCATCGACTCGTAAACCTTGGTTCGTTCCATTGCGCCACCTCGGGACATGCGCAGCATGATGTTGCGCCAACCCATGTCGATCACGGTCCGCATCTTGGTGACGATGCGGTCGGGATCGCCCATGAGAGTCAGGTGTGAATTGAGCACCTGTTCGTAACTCTGTTTGTCGTGCTTTTCGAACCAGTCCGAGTACGCCTTGTAATCGGCCGGTATCTCTCCGCCTCGCTCGAACGGGTTGGAGTACTTGCGGTGGGTCTGAATCGACAACTCAACACTGTCCCGTGGATAGGTGCGGGCGAATCCGTCGTCCTGGTGGCAGAAGGCGTTCAGGAGCGCCCAGACATTGCCGGTGGCGGCATCGAGACCTTTCTTGCTCTGTACGTCGAGGTAAATGTCGAGCGCGCCTCGCAGATCCGGATCCACCTGATATGGATTGCCGATGATGGCACCGAATCCTTTGTCGGCCAGCCACTCGAAGCTCGACGGTGTCTTCATCACGGTGCCCCAGACCGGCACCGGACGCTGTACCGGCCGCGGATAGATCGTGACGTCGTCGATGTGAAAGTACTTGCCGTGGAAGGTGACGTTCTCCTCACTGAGCAGGCGATGCACAATTTCCACGCATTCCTGATAGCGCCCGGTCGCCTCGTCCATCGATACACCGAAGCCTTTGAACTCATGCGACTGGTAGCCGCGACCGAAGCCGGCATCGAACCGCCCGCCGGAGAGCGTATCGACCAAAGCGATGCGCTCGGCCAACTGGATCGGACTGTGGAACGGTGCGACCATGCAGGCGGTACCGATCCGGACGCGATCGGTCTGTGCGGCGATGGCCGTGGCAATCTGCGGCAGGTCGGCCAGCATCCCGTAGGGGGAGAAGTGGTGTTCGGCCAACCAGACCTCGTCGTAGCCGAGTTCTTCGGCCCACCGGGCTTCTTCTAATACGTTGGCCAGCACTTCCCGGTCGCTGAGGTGGTTCGGCTTGTCGCCGAGGATGAATACGCCGAATCGCATGCCGTCCTCCCGTCCCTGGCCTCGCCGGGGGTGTCGAAGAAGTAGTTGCAGTAACTGCCACTATATTGCACGATTAGACAGATAACGTCAATCCGTACAGCAGGAGGATAAGTGGGCCTCACCGCATCGGTGATCGGGAAAACCCTGAGTCCGAGCATCTTTCGCTGGAACGCTACTGACGCGATCCTGTACGCGCTGGGCGTAGGGGCGCGTCCGCCGGCAGAACTATCGCTCCTCAACGAGGCGAACGGACCGGACGTGCTGCCCACTTTCGCCCTGATAGCCAACTGGTGGGCGGTCAAGGATCTGCGCAGCGCGCTCGACCTCGGGGAGTATCCGATAGTGCACTCGGCGCAGTCGCTGGTGCTCGATCGCCCGATCGGGCCGAGCGGCGAGTTATCGGTGCACGCCGAGGTTTCGGCGGTGTGGGATAAGGGCAAGCACGCCGCGGTGGAGGTGGTCGGTCGTGGAACTGATGCCGAGGGCACCGTGTTCGTCGCCCGTTCGCAGACCATGGTCCTGGGCGCGGGCGGGTTCGGCGGTCCCCGGGGCCCCAGCGCGGAACCGGATCCCGACACTGCGCCGGATGCGGTGTACGACGACGTTATCCGGCCCGAGCAGGCCGCGATCTACCGATTGTCCGGAGACCGTAATCAGTTGCACATTGACCCGGCCGCGGCCCGCAAATTCGGCTTTGATGACGTCTTTCTGCACGGGTTGTGCACCTTGGGCTTCGCGGCGCGGGCGGTGATCAATGCGGTCGGCGGCGGAAAGCCGCAACGGTTGACATCGTTGAGTTGTCGATTTGCCAAACCCGTGCGACTCGACGCCGAGTTACGCACCCAGATGTGGCGGAGCGGGCAGGAGGTCCGGTTCCGAACACTGCAAGGCGAGGTGGTGGCGCTCAGTTCCGGAAGCGCCACCCTGGCAGGAGGTTGATCATGGATCAACGACGAGCCCGCGGGTTACGCAACCGTCAAGCGCTGATCCAAGCGGCCATCGAGCTGTTCACCGCGCACGGCTATGAGTCGGTCACCATCGAGCAGATCTCGGCCGCTGCCGGTGTGGCACCTCGGACCTTCTTCCACCACTTCGCCGCCAAAGACGACATCTTGTTCGACGGGTACGCCGAGCGCCTGCAGGAGGCGACTCGTCGATTCCGGGCCGCCGCGTGCCAATCATCGAATTCCCTGTGGGATGCCCTCGCGGACGCATCCTCGGCGGTGGGCCAGGCGATAGCGGAGTCACCCGAGATCTTCCTGGCGCGTGCACGCATGTACCACAGCATGCCTGCGCTGCGCGCGACGATGCTTCGGATCAACGAGGACTGGATTGATCAACTCACGGCCGAAGTAGCCCGATGGTTGAACAGCGACTCGGCAGCCGATTTGCGGCCGCGACTGGCTGCGACACTGATCAACAGTGCCAATCGGGCTGCCATCGACGTATGGGTCGCCGGCGGCGGCAAGGCGGACCTACGGCGATTGATGGCCGATTCGGTGGAACTGTTGCGGCCCTCCGTTGCTGCGATCGAACAAGCCGCAGCCGGCGCGGGAGGCCAACGTGTCGGATGAAGCACTGCCGTTGGCGATCGTTACCGGGGGAGCGAGGGGCATCGGTGAGGCCATTGTGGCGGAGCTGATCGCCACCGGCCATCGGGTGGCCGCGCTCGATATCAACGCCAAAGCCATTGCTGTGGCCAGGGATTCGGATGCAGCGCGAGCCGGGCTGCTGTTGCCGGTGGAGTTGTCCATTACTGACCGGGATGCCGTCGAACACGCGCTTGGTGAGCTGGCCGAGCGGCACGGGCCGCTGAGCGCGCTGGTCAACAATGCCGGGATGACCCTGCCTGCAACCTTTTTGGATCAAACCGATGAGGACTGGGACCGTATCGTCGATGTCAACCTCAAGGGCACGTTCGTGGTGGGTCAGGTCGCGGCCAGGCAGATGGTGGCCGAAGGCCGCGGCGCGATTGTCAACGTCAGCTCGGTCTCGGCTCATGGTGTGCGCACTGGTCCGCCCGCGTACGCGGCTGCCAAGGCTGGCGTGGAAGGACTGAGCCGGCTGATGGCCGTCCAGCTCGGCCCGCTCGGCGTTCGCGTCAATACCGTGGTGGTCGGTACCACGGCCACGCCCTGGTTACTGTCGCGCAAGAGTGACGACGAGCTCGCCCGGATGCGCCAAACGACGTTGACCGGGCAGATTGGCGATCCCGGCGACGTCGCGAGCATGGTCGCATTCCTGTGTTCTCCCGCGGCCAAACACATCACCGGCCAGCTCATCTCGATTTCCGGTGGGCAATGGATGCCTTAGCGGTTGCGCGGTACAGTAAGACATTTAATGACTGAGTGTTTAGTCTTGAGGCGAGGATGGCCGTGGATCTGAAGCGGATTTTGTTCGACGTCAGCCAACATGTCGCGACAATCACGATCAACCGCCCGGAGCGGCTCAACGCGACCGACGACTTGACCCGCACCGAGTTGGGCATAGCGTGGGCGCGAGTGCGCGAGGACCCCGGCATTCGGGTCGCCATCATCACCGGCGCCGGCGACCGGGCTTTCTCTGCGGGACAGGACATCCGGGCCACCGCCGAGGGCGGCATCCGTAACAAGATTCCCGGCTCGCGCCTGCATCACAATGTCTGGAAGCCGGTCATCTGTGCGCTCAATGGCATGGCGGTGGGCGGTGGTCTGCACCAGGTCGCCGACTCCGACCTGATCATCGCGGCCGAACACGCCGAACTGATCGACACGCACCTGGCGGTCGGCAATGTCTTCGCGCTCGAGGCCGCGGTGCTGTTGCGCCGAATGCCATTGTCCATGGTGATGCAGTTGGCGTTGATGACCAAGAACGGCCGCATCAGTGCTCAGCGCGGCTACGAGATCGGGCTGATCAACGAAGTGGTGCCCGCCGACCAACTGCAGAGCCGGGCGCGCGAAATCGCGCTGGACATCGCGAAACTATCACCGGCGACCGTACAGGCATCCATCAAAGCGATGTGGACCAGCCTGGATGTCGGACTGCACGCCGCGAACGATGTCGCTTATCGCTATGTGCTGCAGCATCAGCTGACCCATCCCGATTACCGAGAGGGGATGGTCGCGTTCGCCGAAAAGCGTGAGCCTCGTTGGGTCGTGCAATGACAGCGGGTGCCCGGTGAACCGGACGTTCAGCTACGAGCCGCTGCCGTACCCGGCGGTGGCTCCGGCGATGCTAAGAGCGCTGGCCGCCTCCTATGGCGACAATGATTTGGTCGTCTCCTCGATCGGCGATGGCCGCGTCGAGCGGATCACCTATGGGCAGGCCGATGCCCGTTCGGCGGAACTGGCCCGCCGTCTGCTGGCCGCGGGCGTCACCAAAGCTGTCCGTGTCGGGGTCATGGCACCCAATGGACCGGATTTCGTCGTCGCCTTCCTGGCGATCACGCGTATCGGTGCGGTCGCGGTGCCGATCAACACGTTCTTCCGGCCGGCGGAATTGCGGTGGCTGCTGCGTGACGCCGACATCCACACGCTGCTGGCGGTGGACACGTTGCTCGGCAAAGACCTGTTGGCCCGGATCGGCGAGGCGATCGGGGATATCACCACCGCGGGCACTCAGTTGGCCCTGCAGCGACTCCCGCAGCTGCGCAATGTGTTTGCCCTCGGTGACACTGGGCGCAGTTGGCCCAGCACATGGCCAGAACCGATGCCCGAGGCATTCTTGCGTGCGACCGAGGCGACGCTGCGGCCGGCTGATGATCTTGTGGTCATTTACACATCGGGCAGCACGTCGGATCCCAAGGGGATCATCCACACCCACGCCACCGTGATCACACACTCCCGGTTCATCGCCACCCAACACGAATGGAAGCCGCACGACCGGGTTTACGTCCCGATGGCGTTCTTCTGGGTTGGAGGTCTGGTATTCGGGCTGCTGGGCCCGATGCAGACAGGCGCGACGATTCTGACCGAGCACAAGTTCGAGCCGGGCGATGTACTGCGACTGCTCGCCTCCGAACGCGCTACCTACACAACGGGTTTCCCGCACATCGGACCGGCCTTGGCCAACCACCCCGACTTCGCACGTACCGATTTGTCGGCGCTGCGTGACGGCTACCAGCAGGTGCTGCTGGCGCCGGAGCTGCGGGTGGCTGATCCGACGCTGCGGGTGGCCCAGCTCGGCATGACCGAAACCTGCAGCTCCCACACGTGGTGGCCGCCCCACGAGCCGGTGCCGGAGAGCAAGCGTGGCTCGCTCGGCGTCTCCGCACCCGGATACGAACACAAGATTGTCGACGGTTCTGGCGTCGAGGTACCCACTGGCACGGTTGGCGAGATCTGCGTGCGGGGAACGGCGATGATGCGCGGGATGGTGGGCCGCGAGCGCGCCGAGCTGTTTGATAGCGACGGCTGGTACCACACCAAGGACGCCGGGTATCTCGACGACGACGGGCACCTGTACTTCACCGGCCGGATCGACGACATGATCAAGACGTCTGGCGCCAACGTCGCGCCGGTTGAGGTCGAGACGGTGATCAGCCAGATCGACGCCGTCCGGATCGCCTACGTCATAGGCCTACCCGACGCCGACAAAGGGGCTGTGGTGTGCGCGGTGGTGGTACTCAACGAAGGCGAACGTGCGACCAGTGAGAGACTGATCGCGACCTGCCGAGAACAGCTGGCCGCCTACAAAATTCCGAAGCGTTGGGTGATCCTGCCCAGCGCCGAGCAGCTGCCGTACACCACAACCGACAAGATCGATAAGGCACGGCTGGTCCAGCTGGTAGCCGCCGGGGAGCTGCTATGACGGACCTGGCGGCACTCCAGGCGCGGATTGAACGTTTAGAAGCGCTGGACGAGATCAGGCAACTGGCCGCCAAATACGCTGTGGCCCTGGACATGCGCGATTTCGATGCCTTGGCGAACCTGTTTGTGCCCGATGTGGGTGTGCCGGGCAGGCGGCGCGGCCGCGAAGCATTGCGGCAGTGGTACGACACGGAGATCCGGCGCTCGCTGCTGGGCAGCGCTCACGGCGTACTGGGTCATGTCATCGACGTCCACGACGGATGTCGGGCCACGGGATTGGTCTACTCCCGCAACGATCTGGAGACGGAGTCGGCATGGGTCATCGAGTTGCTGGCGTATCTGGATAGCTACGAAAGGCAGGATGGGCGTTGGTATTTCGCCCGAAGGACGCCATTGTTCTGGTATCAGAGCGACATCACTGATCCGCCCGTAGGCCCGCACAAGATGCGCTGGCCCGGCACCACCGCGCACGACGGTGCTTTTCATGAGGCGTTTCCGTCCTGGGATGCATTTCAGCACGCCGACCCCGGACGTTTCGACCGGCCCGTGCCGGCTCCCGCGGCGGTGGGTAGCTGGCTTGCGACCCTGCACCGTGGGCAGGACACCCCGCGAGTCGACCCGACGGGCCGAAACGGCGGCGCGCGCTGACATGGCTAACGGCACGAGGAATTTCGCACTCAGCGATGATCAAAACGAGTTGCGTCGCACCGTCCGTGCGTTTCTGGAGAACAAGGCCGACGAAGCCGCCGTACGCCGGCAGCTGGAATCCCCCGTCGGCTACGACGCCGCGGTGTGGCGTCAGATGTCCGCTCAGCTCGGCCTGACGGGATTGGTGATTCCCGAGGAACTGGGTGGCCAGGGCTTCACCTTCGTCGAACTCGGCATCGTTGCCGAGGAACTGGGCAGATGTCTACTGCCGACACCCTTTTTCGCATCGGCCGTTCTTGCCGCCGGCCTCCTGCTCAGTACCGGTGATTCGGAAGCCCAGACGCGGTACCTGCCGGGTATCGGCACGGGGTCGACGGTCGCAACCGTGGCAGTCACCGAGAGTTCAGGGCGTTGGCAACCCGAGAGCATTCAGGCATGTGCCCGCAGTGCAGCCGACGGATGGGTGCTGGACGGAGCGAAGACCTACGTTCTGGACGGCTGTGGCGCCGACGTGATGTTCGTGGCCGCACGAACCGGAGTAGGCATCTCGCTATTCGCCGTCGACGACTTCGCGACGGTGGTGCGCCGGCCGTTGTCGACCCTCGACCCCACGCGCAGGCAGGCGCGCATCGAGTTCGGCGCTACCCAGGCAAGCCTCATCGGACAGGAGGGGCAGGGCTGGCCCGTCTTGGCGCGCACCCTCGCATTGGGCGCCTCGGTGTTGGCGGCCGAACAAGTCGGCGGCGCCCAACGATGCGTGCAGATGGCCGTTGACTACGCGAAGGTACGCAAGCAATTCGGCAAGCCGATTGGATCGTTCCAAGCGATCCGGCACAAGTGCGCCGACATCTATCTCGACGTCGAATGTGCCCGTGGGGCGGCCTATTACGCCCTGCAAGCGGCTGCTGCATCGTCGGACGAACTCCCGGCCGCGGCGTCGCTGGCCAAGGCCTGCAGTTCAGAAGCCTACGCACGTGCCGCCGCGGCCAACATCCAGATCCACGGTGGCATCGGTTTCACCTGGGAGCATCCCGCCCACCTGTATTTCAAGCGCGCCAAGTCCTCCGGACATCTGCTGGGGGATGCGACCTTTCACCGCTCGTTGCTCGCCGACCTGGTCGGGATCTGACGCACTCAGAAGTCGGTCCCGCCGTCGATGTTTATCGCCGCACCGGTGAGATAGGCGGCGCGGTCACCCAGCAGGAAGGCGATCAACTCTCCCGCTTCCTTCGGTCGGCCACCCCGACCAAGCGCCACCCGCATGTTCCAGTCCGGATTGCTGGCCAGGTGGGTGTATATCGCGTCCTGCAATGGCACCCCGTACTCGGCGGCGCGTTGCGCCCGGATGAAGTCATTGACCTCGGTATCGAAGAGCCCCGGACATACCGTGTTGACCCGGATTCCGTCGGCCCCATGCGTTTTCGCCAGGATCTTCGACAGCGTCAACACGGCCGCCTTGAGGGCGTTGTACGGCGGAATCAGTATTTTCGGTGCCCGGACGGAATAGGCGGCGGTCGTGACGATCGTTCCGCCCCCGTTGCGCTGCAGGTGCGGTATGACCGCCCGGCACGAACGCACCGTCGCCATCAGGATCATCTGGTAGTACCAATCCCAAGACTCATCGGAATGCTCGAGAAACGGCCCCTGTTGGTTCATCGGTCCCGCGGTGACGGCGAGACCGTGTAGCGGCCCGAGGCTGCTAGCAGCCTGGTGGATTGCGCGTTCGACGCCGTCACCGGGGGCTGCGGCGTCGACCGCAATGCCCACCGCGCGGATCCCATGCCGTTCGGCCAACTGTGCTGCGCGGGCGCCGGCGCGGTCCTCGTCGCGTGCCAATAGAGCAACATTCGCGCCATCCGCAGCCAGCTGCTCGGCGGCGGCGAATCCGATGCCGGTCGTGCCGCCCACCAGGACGAAATTGCCTCCTGAGACGCCGAGGTCCATGCTGTCTCCCTTGGTCGGTCCGGCTCGTTGCCTAGTAGTTCGACTAAACATAGTGTGTACTATTGTTCTTCATCATCGTGTTGGGGCGGCGGGCATCCCCGGAGAGGGCGTCATGGCTGAACGGACGCTGGCCGGTAAGCGCGTAGTGGTCGTCGGAGCCTCGGCTGGCATCGGGCGGGCCTTCGCGGTACGAGCCGGTAAGGAAGGAGCGGTCCTGCTCGCCGCGGCCCGTCGACCGGATCGGCTCGCCGAAGCCGTTGCCGAGGCCGGTTGCGGCACGCCGGTTGTCGCGGACGCACGCAATGCCGAGGACTGTGCACGGATCGCCGACACGGCTCGGGACCGTTTCGGCGCCATCGACCTGCTGTTTGTCTCCATCGGATATGCCCCGCTTCGCATGTTCGCCGACACCTCGTCGGACGAGTGGTTCGACGTGCTGCAGACCAATGTGGTGGCTGTCCATCGCGTGGTGAAGGCGTGCCTGCCGGTGCTGAGGCCGGCGGCGGTGGTGGCGACGATGACCTCGGAAACCGTCGGGCAACCGCGGGCGGCGTTGGGCGCCTACTCCGCCAGCAAGGCGGCGCTGGCTGAGAGTATGAACGCTTGGCGTACCGAACATCCCGAATTCCGGTTTTGCGATGTCACGGTGGGCGGGACGGTGCCCACCGAGTTCACGGCCGCGTTCGACGCCGAGCTATTGGGTGTCGCCGTGCAGCAGTGGATCGCTCGAGGTTTACTGCAGCAGACGATGATGACGCCGGACGATGTCGCAGACGTGCTGGCGGGGATGTTTGCCAGCGTGCTTGATTTCCCGGGTGTCGGGCCCGAAAGTCTTGTCCTGCGGCCGGCCTCACCGATGGTGAGCCCGTGACCGTGGATACCGATGGGATGATCTGCAGATGACGACGACTCAAGTCCGATCGGCCTGGCCGGATCACCCCGACTACCGAATCGAGGCCGTCCCCTGTTCTCGGTCCGCCCAGGTTTGGTTCGGTGACGTCTTACTTGCCGAGAGCGATCGTTGCCTGGTGGTCACGGAGACCGATCACGACGACAGGCTCTATTTCCCGCAATCCGATGTCCGCTGGGAACATTTCGCACCGTCGGAGCACACCAGCGTCTGCCCCTTCAAAGGACGAGCGAATTACTGGAATCTGACTGGGGCGGATGCAGCGATCGACAACGTTGTCTGGACCTACCGCACCCCGTTGGCCGAGGTGGCGGCGATCGCGGGCTATGTGTCGTTTTACCAGGAGTCGCTGCGGGTGGTGCTGCTCGACGACTGGCCGGACGGGTCGACGGTGGCCGTGTCCTTCCCGTTGTGGGGTGACGCCGAGGAGTTGCGCAGACTCATCGATGTGGTACCCGACGGAGCCGACCGGTTCCTCGGACTGGCCCATGGGCCGACTCGACGTAATGTGGTCGAGGGCGGTCAATTGTTGGCCGAGTCCATCGTCGCTGTGGCAAAAACGTTCCCAGCACAGCGGATTACGTCAGCCTCGATGATTTTCGCCAAGTCGGCCTCCTTCGACGCGCCAGTGAACGTAGCTGTCGAGACCCTTCGCCGGGGTCGCACGTTCTCGTCGGCGCACGTCAAGATCACCCAGCACGGAATACTGCGCAGCGCGGGCGTCGTCTTGGCCGATGCCGGTGCGGTCGACGTGATGCGCGACGTCGAACCGATGCCGGATCTGCCAGGACCCGACGCGGCGATTCCGTTCTCGGGTTTCGGCATGACGGGTCGGGAGATTCGGGTCATCGACGCGGCCTACGATCCCGACCCGGACCGGCTGGGACCCCCGGTCATCAATGCGTGGGTGCGCTTTCGCGACGACCCCGGTACGCCGACTTTGCGAGCTGCTCTGCTTGCCCAGTCGACCACGCACTGGACCATCGCGGCGGCGATGCAACCGCACCGCGGACTCGGTGAAGCGCGCGCACATATCACACTGTCAACCGGAATTATGAAGGCTGACATCGCCTTTCACGATGACGTCGACATCACGGACTGGCTGCTGTATGTCAATAACGCCTTTTGGTCGGGTCGTGGTCTGGCGCAGGGTGACGGCCGGGTGTTCACCCAGGACGGACGATTGGCGGCGTCATACACCATTCAGGCGATGGTGCGTGACTTCGCGCAAGATCCAAGGGCAATGGGGCATGACAGTCGCACGGCGATGTGAGGGAGAGACGTTTTGACTGTTCTGGCAAGCGTTTCGCGAAATGCCCGGGCGGCAGGCTCGGTTGTCAAGCCATTTGTCGAGTCCGCCCGGCTGAACCTGTCGACGGCTGTGAACCAGCGCCGGCTTGGCGCGAGCGTTTACGCGGGAGCCGAGTTGACGGACTACGACCCGCTGGATCCGCGGGTAGCGGCTCAGCCGTTCGCCGCCTACCGCAAGCTGCATGCCGGGGGGCGGGTGCACTACAACCGCAGGCGCAGAACGTGGATACTGCATCGGCACAGCGATGTCCGTGCGGCGTTGACCGATACCGACAAGATCAACAGCACGCAGGGCGTGACCCGGATGAAGTTCTCGATGCCGTTGATTGTCATGACCGATGGTGAGCAGCATGCCCAGCTCCGCAGGAAGGTCCAGCCTGCATTTACCAAGCGCGCGATGGACACCTGGAACCCGATGATCGACGAGCTGGCCCGGACTCTGGTAGCTGAGGTGCTGGCAAATCCCGGTTGTGATGTCGTCGAAAAACTCGCTATCCCAATGCCGATCAGAATGATCGCGCACATTCTCGGGGTTCCCGACGGCGACACCGCCAAGTTCCGACGCGCGTCGGACAATGCCATCCACATCATTGATTTCGCGCCCAACGCGGCGGCGATGGCCAGGTGCCTCAGGGGCGTTGGCGGCGTCATGAGATTGCGCAGATACTTCATGGATCAGTTCGCCGCGGGCCGATTGAAGGGGTCCAACACCGCGCTGGGGCGTCTGGTCGACGGCAATGCCGACGGTGCAATGACCGATGACGACCTTTTCTTCATCGCGATGTTGCTGCTGATCGCCGGAAACGAAACAACCACCAACGTGCTTGGTGGCATGTTCGACACCTTCGCGCGAAACCCCGAGCAGTACGACCGGATTCGGCAGGATCCCACACTCATCCCCATGGCGGTGGAAGAACAGCTGCGGTACTCCACGCCGATCCAGAATCTCTACCGCTACACCGTCGCTGATTACCGTGTGGGGGACGTGACGATACCGGCGGGAGCCCGCGTCATGTTGTCCTTCGCCGCGGCCAATCGCGATCCGCTGGTGTTCGAAAGCCCGGACGAATATCGCGTCGATCGGAATCCACGCACGCATGTGGCATTCGGATATGGGGCGCACATGTGTCTTGGCGCCCCACTGGCGCGTCTCGAGGCGCAGGCGGTCCTGCGGGAGTTGGTGGCCAATGTGTCCCGGATATCGCCGGCGGGCGAAGTGCACTGGTCGACCAACAGCTCGCTGCGCGGCCCGACGCGCTTGCCGGTACGGCTGACACGAGCTTGAGACGGGGAGTCCGATTACGGTGGAATCGACGCTGCCGGGGCTGGCCGTTGTCGCGATAGGGTTGGCTCACTTCGCAGTTCCGCAGTACTTCGATCCGATCAACGGGTTGGCGTTTCCCCGGAACCCGCGGCGCCACACCTACGTCAACGGAGCTATCGAGACGCTTATCGGCGCATTGCTTGTCAGTCCAAACACCCGCGTCGCACGTAACGCGGTTTCGGCGGCATACGTTTGCCACCTGCTCATAAATCTGCTCCACGCCCGAGTCGTAGCGAGACGAGGCGAGAACGCGATGCTCAGCGCAGACCGTTGATCGCGAACTTCTCCACGTACTGCCGGACCGTCTCGGGCTTGGTCATGTCGAAGCTGAGGCCCTGATTGACCGTCGAGAACGAATACACGATCCGGGCGAGCCACTCACTGGCGGCGGTCACATCGATCCCGGCGCCGACCTCGCCACGCTTCTGCGCGTCCCGGACATACGGTTCCAGGAATTTTGTGGTTCGCCGGACCGCGCTGTCGCCGTCGGCAATCATGTGCCGCATGAGCTCGGCGTCGTCGGCCATCAGCCGGTTACGAGTGCGGTGGTCGAGCAGGATCGTCGCGTGCGTCTCGGCCATGGCACCTAGTTGTTCGGCCAGCGTGGCTTTGCCGGCCATTGCCGCGGCAACCTCACGGTAGAACCGTTGAGCGCCATGTTCGATGGCCGCCTCGATCAGCACATCGCGGTCGACAAAGTACCGGTAAATGGTGCCGCGCGAGACCTTGGCCATCCGGGCCACGTCCTGCACACTGGTGCGCTGAATTCCCAGTTGACTGAAACACTCATTTGCGGCGTCCAAGATCTGCTCGCGACGGTCGAACTCGTCGGCGACTTCGGTCTCGCCAGCGACTCGCTCCGTTGACATGACCTTCCTCCGCCTCTCAGACACTTTTCATAGCTGATGCTACGTGACAACCGATGTTCTAGTGTCACGGCGCACCAGTCGCTCAGCCGATGAACGTGGTCTTCGTCTCCAGGTACTCCATTACTCCGGCCTGCCCATTTTCGCGTCCCAAACCTGACTGCTTCATCCCGCCGAACGGCGCGTGGGGTTGCAGTGACCATGAGTTGATGCCGACACTGCCGGCGGTTGCGTCCACCAAAGTGGTGTATCAGTCGGGCCGTGAGGTGAGGACCGGCGTGTCGCAGCCGGCTAGATAAGGGTCATCGCGTGATTCTTCGAGAGACCGTCCAAAGTCACTCGAG
>NZ_LZKQ01000337.1 GCF_001668675.1 Mycobacterium asiaticum
ACCGGCAAGGGCGGCAGAGGCGGTAACGGCGGAGCCTAGGTCAGCCCAGCCTAGGTCGACGTATCCCCAGGCTCAGGGTCGTCGGTGTCGCGCCCCAGTTCGGCTTCCAAGTCGGAGAGGGCCTCGTCGATCCCGCTGGTGTCGCCGCCGATGACGCGGTCGATGAACGCTGCCGGGTCGTCCAGGTCGTCCGCCCCCGGCAGCAGGTCCGGGTGCTGCCAGACCGCGTCGCGGGCATCCATTCCGGCGGCCTCGGTGAGGCGTGCCCACAGCGCTGCGGCCTCTCGCAGTTTGCGCGGCCGCAGCTCCAGCCCGACCAGAGTGGCGAAGGTCTGCTCGGCGGGGCCGCCGCTGGCCCGGCGCCGGCGCAGCGTTTCGCTCAGCGCCGCTTCACCCGGAAGCCGCTCACCCAGCGCGTCCGTCACGACCGTCTGCACCCAGCCCTCGATCAGCGCAAGCAGCGTCTCGAGCCGTTCGAGCGCCTGAGTCTGGGCGGGCGTCGCCTTCGGCTCGAACACGCCCTGGCTCAGCAGTTGCTCCATCGCGGCGGGATCGGCCAGCGACGCCGGGTTGAAGTCGCGGGCCAGTTCCTCGATGCCCGACATGTCGATCTTGATGCCCATCGCGTACGCCTCGACCGCTCCCAAAAGCTGGCTCGGCAGCCACGGAACATGGCTGAACAGCCGATGATGCGCGGCTTCGCGCGCGGCCAGGAACGTCATGATCTCGCTGCGCGGCTGCTCGAGGCCCGCGGCAAAAGACTCCACCGCATCCGGCAGGATCGCGGCCACTCCCTTGGGCCCGAGCGGCAGGCCGACCTCCGTCGACGTCAGCACCTCCCGGGACAGCCGGCCCAGCGCCTGGCCCAACTGCGATCCGAACGCCACGCCGCCCATCTGCGACATCATCTGCAGCAGCGGGCCGGCCATGCTCTTGGCTTCCTCCGGCAGCGACTGCACCCACACCGCCGAAATCTGCTGGGCCATCGGGTCGCACAGCCGCTTCCAGGTCTGCAGCGTGTTGTCGACCCAGTCAGAAGGGCTCCAGCCCACCGCTTTGGTGGTGCCGGCGGGCAGCGCCGTCGCCCCGTTCAACCAGGTCTCCGCCAGATGCACGGCATCGGAGATGGCCGAGTTCGTGGCCGCCGGGATGGGCGCGACGAAGCCGATCGAGCTGGTCGCGACCTGACGGGCCAGGTCGTAGTTGACCGGGCCCGTGTCTTTGCCGGAGGTCATGGCGCTCCCGACGCCACCGAACATCTCACCCAGCCGGGTGAACAGCTGGCCGAGGTTGGCCATGTCGAACTCGCCGCCCAGGGGGAAACCGAACGGGTTGGCACCCGATCCGGAGTCGGGATCGTCCTTCCCACGCTTGTCGCGCTCGGGGTCGTCGCCCGCGGAGAAGCCGAAAGGCAGGTCAGCCATAGGCTCAACGGTACCCACCGCCGAAACAGAAAGCGCGGTCCCCGGTCACGCTCGCAGCTGAACCGGTCTGTCCGGCGCCGTCTAAGGTGAGCGGCGTGAACAGGCGGATTTTGACCCTGATGGTCGCGCTGGTCCCCATCGTGGTGTTCGGCGTGCTCCTGGCGGTGGTGACGGTGCCGTTCGTGTCACTGGGCCCCGGTCCGACGTTCGACACCCTGGGCGAGGTCGACGGCAAGCAGGTCGTCCAGATCGAGGGAACCCAGACGCACCCGACATCGGGCCACCTGAATATGACGACGGTGTCCCAACGCGACGACCTGACCCTCGGTGAAGCCCTCACGCTGTGGATCTCCGGGCAGGAGCAGCTGGTGCCGCGGGACCTGATCTACCCGCCGGGCAAGTCGCGCGACGAGGTCGACAAGGCCAACAACGCCGACTTCAAGAACTCCGAGGACAGCGCCGAGTACGCAGCGCTCGGCTACCTGAAGTATCCCGAAGCGGTCACCATCGCTTCGGTTAGCGAAGGCGGCCCGTCGGTGGGCAAACTCAAGCCGGGCGACGCCATCGACGCCGTCGACCGCACCCCGGTCGCCAATGTGGAGCAATTCACCGGTTTGCTCAAGAAGACGAAGCCCGGCCAGGTGGTGACGATCGACTACCGCCGCAAGAACGAGCCCGCGGGCGTCGCGCAGATCACGCTGGGCACCAATAAGGATCGCGACTACGGGTTCTTGGGGGTCGCGGTGCTGGATGCGCCGTGGGCACCGTTCTCGGTGAGCTTCAACCTGGCCAACATCGGCGGGCCGTCCGCCGGGCTGATGTTCAGCCTGGCGGTGGTGGACAAGCTCACCACCGGCGACCTGGCCGGTTCCACGTTCGTCGCGGGCACCGGGACGATCAGCGTCGACGGCAAGGTGGGGCCCATCGGTGGCATCACCCACAAGATGGCCGCGGCCCGGGCGGCCGGCGCCACGGTGTTCCTGGTGCCCGCGAAGAACTGCTACGAGGCGGTTTCGCAGATTCCGGCCGGGTTGAAGCTGGTGAAGGTCGAGACGCTGGGTTCGGCCGTGGACGCTTTACACGCGATGACGTCTGGCGGGCCCACCCCGAGTTGCTAGCCGGGTTGCTGATCGGGCCATCCGGCCCCGGCCGCCCGGTGCGTAGAGTTGTGACCGTCGGGGAAACAGAGCAGGGAGCGTAACCAGTGGGAATGCGGCCGGCCGCCAGGATGCCGAAGCTGACCCGGCGCAGCCGGATCCTGATCCTGATCGCACTGGGTGCGATCGTGTTGCTGCTGGCCGGCCCGCGTCTTATCGACGCTTACGTGGACTGGTTGTGGTTCGGTGAATTGGGTTATCGCTCGGTGTTCAGCACCGTGCTGGTCACCCGCATCGTGGTGTTTCTGGTGGCGGGCCTGCTGGTCGGCGGCATCGTGTTCGGCGCTTTGGCGCTGGCCTACCGGACTCGCCCGGTGTTCGTCCCGAGCAACGACAACGACCCAGTGGCGCGGTATCGCGCGGTTGTGCTGCAGCGTCTGCGGTTAGTGGGCATCGGTGTGCCCGCCGCGATCGGCCTGCTGGCCGGGGTGGTGGCGCAGAGCTACTGGGTGCGGATCCAGTTGTTCCTGCACGGCGGGGACTTCGGGATCAGGGATCCGCAGTTCGGCAAGGATCTCGGGTTCTACGCCTTCGAGTTGCCGTTCTACCGGCTGGTGCTCAGCTACCTGTTTGTCTCGGTGTTCCTGGCTCTCGTCGCGAGTCTGGTGGCGCACTACCTGTTCGGCGGGATCCGGCTGTCCGGGCGCGCCGGTGCGCTGAGTCGGTCGGCCAGGATCCAACTGATCAGCCTGGTCGGTGTGCTGGTGCTGCTCAAAGCCGTTGCCTACTGGCTGGATCGGTACGAACTGCTGTCGCACACCCGCGGTGGCAAGCCGTTCACCGGTGCCGGCTACACCGACATCAATGCCGTGCTGCCCGCGAAACTGATCCTGATGGCGATCGCGCTGATCTGCGCGGCGGCGGTGTTCTCCGCCATCACGCTGCGGGACCTGCGCATTCCGGCGATCGGGCTGGTGTTGCTGCTGCTCTCATCGCTGATCGTGGGCGCCGGCTGGCCGCTGATCGTCGAGCAGATCAGCGTCAAACCCAATGCGGCGCAGAAGGAAAGCGAATACATCAGCCGAAGTATCACCGCGACCCGGCAAGCGTACGGTCTGACGCCCGACGTGGTGACCTACCGTAACTACACCGGCGACGGGCAAGCCACGGCGCAGCAGGTCGCCGCCGACCGCGCGACCACGTCCAACATCAGGTTGCTCGATCCGACCATCGTCAGCCCCGCCTTCACCCAATTCCAGCAGGGCAAGAACTTCTACAACTTCCCCGACCAGCTGTCCATCGACCGCTACCTCGACCGCAACGGCAACCTGCGCGACTATGTCGTGGCCGCAAGGGAACTCAACCCCGACCGGCTGATCGAAAATCAGCGCGACTGGATCAACCGGCATACCGTCTACACCCACGGCAATGGGTTCATCGCCTCGCCGGCCAACACCGTGCGCGGGGTCGCCAACGACCCGAACCAGAATGGCGGCTACCCGGAGTTCCTGGTCAACGTCGTCGGCGCCAACGGCAACGTGATCTCCGACGGTCCAGCGCCGCTGGACCAGCCGCGGATCTACTTCGGACCGGTCATCTCCAACACGTCGGCCGACTACGCGATCGTGGGGAAGACCGGGGCCGACCGCGAATACGACTATGAGACCAGCACGGAAACCAAGAATTACACCTACACCGGCTCCGGTGGCGTTCCGATCGGCAGCTGGCTGTCCCGCACTGTGTTCGCAGCGAAGTTCGCCGAGCGAAACTTCTTGTTCTCCAACGTGATCGGCAACAACAGCCGGATCCTGTTCAACCGCGACCCGGCCCAGCGGGTGGAGGCGGTGGCGCCCTGGCTGACCACCGACAGCTCCGTCTACCCGGCGGTCGTCAACAAGCGACTGGTCTGGATCATCGACGGCTACACCACGCTGGACAACTACCCGTACTCCGAACTGACCTCCCTGTCATCGGCGACCGCGGACTCCACCGAAGTGGCGTTCAACCGGCTGGCTCCCGACAAGAAGGTTTCCTACATCCGCAATTCGGTGAAGGCGACGGTAGATGCGTACGACGGCACCGTCTCGCTCTACGAGCAGGACGAGAACGACCCGGTGCTCAAAGCGTGGATGCGGGTCTTCCCCGGAACCGTGAAGCCCAAGAGCGACATCTCGCCCGAGTTGGCCGAACACCTGCGCTATCCCGAAGACCTGTTCAAGGTGCAGCGCATGCTGCTGGCCAAGTATCACGTCAACGATCCGGTGACGTTCTTCTCCACGTCGGACTTCTGGGACGTGCCGCTGGACCCGAATCCGACCGCCAGCAGCTATCAGCCGCCGTACTACATCGTCGCGAAAAACATTGCGAAAAATGATAATTCGGCGTCGTATCAGTTGACCAGCGCGATGAACAGGTTCAAGCGCGACTATCTGGCCGCCTACATCACGGCCAGTTCCGATCCGTCCACCTACGGCAAGATCACGGTGCTGACAATCCCCGGCCAGGTCAACGGTCCCAAGTTGGCCAACAATGCGATCACCACCGATCCGGCGGTGTCCCAGGACCTCGGTGTGATCGGTCGTGACAACCAGAACCGGATCCGCTGGGGCAACCTGCTCACCCTCCCGGTGGGCCAGGGCGGGCTGCTTTACGTCGAACCGGTCTACGCCTCGCCGGGTGCCAGTGATGCGGCATCGTCGTATCCACGCCTGATCCGGGTGGCGATGATGTACAACGACAAGGTCGGCTACGGCCCCACTGTGGGCGACGCGCTGACCGCATTGTTCGGTCCCGGCGCGGGTGCGGCAGCCACCGGAATCCAGCCGACCGAGGCCGGTGCCCCGGCGAGTCCGCCGGCGAACCTGCCGGCACCCCCGGCGGCTGGGCCCGGGACACCACCCCCAACCGCGGCCGTACCGCCGCCACCGGACGGTGCGCAAACCCTCTCACCCGCCAAAGCCGCTGCGCTGCAAGAGATTCAGGCTGCGATTGGCGCAGCACGGGACGCGCAGAAGAAGGGCGACTTCGCCGGTTACGGGTCGGCGCTGCAGCGGCTTGACGAAGCCATCACCAAGTTCAACAACGCCAGGTAGGTCTCGGGCACCTTCGGCGGCGAGCGCGCGTGTCCGCAACGTTTCGGGCGTGCCGAAGCCCGCAAAGCGTGTAACTTCAGCCACGCTGCGGCCTGCATCGAGGGCGCCTCGCACCATGTCGACTCGAATTAATTCGACGTAGCGGACCGGTTGGCTTCGGTGAACACCTCGGCGGGTCTGGCCGCATCCAGCAAGTTCACCCGCTCGAGACGACGATCACCACCACGCGAGGCGTTGCGTCTTCGACGGCCCGACGGCCCGACGGCCACCGGACCATGGTGCGCGTCAACCACTTCGGGTTCACGCGCTACATGTCGCACTTTGTTGGACGGAGGACGCAAATTGCGCGGCCGGGACAGCCCCGCGACACCGCACACTCATGTCGTCATCACATCAACCCGCGGAGAAGATGAATGCTCCCTTCTGGCGTCGCTGCACGTTATGACTTCGTGGTCTGTGGGTCCGGATCGTCCGGCTCCGCGGTCGCGGGCCGCCTAGCCGAAAACCCGGACGTCACGGTGTTATTGCTGGAAGCGGGCGGTAGCGACGATGTAACCGCCGTTCGCGATCCCGCCCAATGGGCAGTCAACCTTGGCAGCGAGCGCGACTGGGGTTACGTCTCGCAACCGAGTGTCGACCTCAACGGCAGATCGACCCTGCTCTCCATGGGTAAGGTGCTGGGGGGAGGGTCAAGTATCAATGTGATGGTTTGGGCGCAGGGACATTCCAGCGATTGGGACTACTTTGCTGCGGAGTCCGGTGACGACGCGTGGGCTTATCGATCGGTCCTAGACGTCTACCGGCGAATAGAAGATTGGCACGGGCCGGACGACCCCGAATACCGCGGATCGGGCGGTCCCATGTTCATCGCTCCTGCATCCGATCCGAACCCGTTGGCGCCTGCCGTCGTTGATGCAGCGAGGTCGGTCGGGATCCCTAGCTGTCGCAGTAGTAACGGCTCGATTATGGAGGGTGACGGCGGCGCAGCGATCGCCGATTTGACATTGCGAGACGGGTCCCGACAGTCGGTGTTCCGTTCATACGTCCAGCCCCTCCTACATTGCCCGAACCTGACGGTTCTCACTGCCGCTACCGTGACGCGCCTGGTCTTCGACAGGAACCGTGTTGTGGCAGTGCAATTTTTGTACGACGGCAAGCCCCACCTCGTTGCGGCCAATTACGAGGTGATCGTCTCGTTGGGCGCGGTGCACACCCCGCAGATACTGATGCGGTCAGGCATCGGTGATGCGGACGACCTGCGGCCTTTCGGCATTCCCGTAGTGACGCATCTGCCCGGAGTCGGTCATAACTATCAGAACCATCCGCGCATCGACTGCATGTGGGAGTGGCGACGGGTCATTGAGCCACGCAACAACGGGGCCGAGGCAACGATCTTCTGGATGAGCGATCCAAAGCTGGCAGCGCCGGACCTACAGATCAGCCTGGTAGAAGTACCGCTCTGCAGCCGGGAAAGCGCAATACGCTACCGCGTACCGGAGCACGCGTGGACGATGTGCGCCGGGGTACTGCAGCCCAAGAGTCGTGGCCAGGTCCGACTTTCCGGTCCGAATCCGAGTGATCGGGCGGTGATCGAAGCAAACATGCTGGCGGACCCTGACGACATGAATACCGCTCTCGCCGGCATTGACCTATGCCGGGACATCGGCAATGCGGCGTCGCTGCAGCCTTTCAGCAACGGTGAAGTGATGCCCGGTGCTCTCACGCGCAGCGAAATGATTGATTTCGTCCGTAATGCCGCAGAAAGTCATTTCCACCCCTGTGGCACAACGAAAATGGGGCGAGACAGCATGTCGGTTGTGGACGGAAGCCTGAAAGTTTATGGCGTCGAGGGACTTCGGATCGCTGACGCATCGATCATGCCCCGCATCACGACGGGCAACACGATGGCGCCGTGCGTCGTGATCGGAGAGCGAGCGGCCGACTTTCTGAAAGCAGAGCACGGGTTATAAGGTCATCACCCCCCGGGCCAGGCACAGAGTATTGGGGATAGTAGCCCTATAATCAATAGTATGTCCTTATCTGATTCAAACTCTAGCGCCGTCCTGTCGCAACTGGCGCAGACGCCTACGGGGCCAACCCTCGATGTCTTCGGCGGCACAGTCGAATTCGTCAGTTGGTCGGCCGAATTTTGCGTGTTGCGCGCGGTGCTGCCGCCGGGCGGCGTCGTCGCGCTACACCGGCATCCCGACGCCGAGGGTTTCTTCATCCTCTCCGGACGGCATCAGGTGCTGGTTTCCGACGGGGACAATCTGGTCTGGCGCGACGCGGTTGCGGGCGATTACGTGCGCATCCCGGGCAACGTCATGCACGCTCACCGCAACGTCGGTGACGAGCCGGCCGTCGACCTCGTCGTCACCACACCCAAACTGGGCCGGTTCTTTCGCGAAATTGGGCGCCCCGCAACGAATCCACTGCAGCCACGCACGCCCGAGGAGGTTGCCCGGTTCGTCCGCACATCCATCGAATATGGCTACGTCCTGGGTACCCCCGAGGAGAACGCCGCCGTCGGCATCGATCTCCCGGCCTTCACCAGCTAGGCCAACAGGCCCGCGCTGGCTTGCGACAGCAACCACCGCTCGGCCCGGTCCCACGACCATCCGCACTCCGTCACCAAGATGTGCCAGGCTTCCCGGCCGAAACAGAACCACAGGATGTCGGTTGCCATGGCCTGTGTCATACCGGCCGGCAACGCTTGCAGGGTGCGTAGCCGCCGCGCGGTCTTGGCCAGCGCCTGCCGATAGCCGGCGTCGGACCGCTGCAGGATCGCGGTGGCGTTCTCGTCAACTGCCGCAGCATGTTTCATCACCGCGATGATGTCGTGGTAGCGCTCGTTGTCGGTGCGCACGCCGTGCGCGGTGACACGCAGCACCTCGTCGCCGGACTTGCTGTGGCGGACCGCTGTGAGCGTCTCTCCAACAATGGGGTCTTGCATCGCCTCCTCGATGAGTGTCGCCAGGATCGCCGCCTTGCCGCCGGTACTGGCATACACCGTGGGTACCGCCAAACAGGCTTCGGTCGCGATGTCATTGACGGTCACCCTGCCGTAGCCGCGTTCGAGGAACAGGCGCATTGCGGTTTCCAGGATGGTTTGGCGCGTGTCCAGCGCGGCTTTTGCCCTCAGGGTCGATGAGTAGCGGCGTGTGGATTTGGCCGGCCCCATTGCTGCATCCTCTCAGCAATCAACCACGTGATGCGGTGCGGAATCTCTCCCGGTAGGCCTTCGGAGAGACGCCGAGGTGGTCGACGAACACCCGCCGCAGGCTTTCTGCGCTGCCGAACCCGGACAGGCGTGCGGTGTCGGCCACCGTCCGCCCGGCGTCGAGCGCGGCGCGCGCGGCATCGACGCGCACCAACTCCACATAGCGGGCGGGGGTTGTCCCGAGCTCGGACTGGAAGAGCCGGGTCAGCTGCCGGGTACTCAACGAAGCCCGCGCCGCGAGCGAATTCACGCTGTGGTTGGCCGCCGGGTCGGCCGAGATCGCATCGGTGACCTTGCGCAGCGGAGACTCCGGCGGTGGGTCGGCCTCGACGAGCACCGAGAATTGCGACTGGCCGCCGGCCCGTTTGAGGTAGACGACCAGCCAGCGGGCCACGGCGCGAACCAGGTCGGTGCCGTGATCCGCTTCGACCAAGGCCAGGGCCAGGTCGATGCCGGCCGAGATTCCGGCTGAGGTGAAGATGTCGCCGTCGCGGACGAAGATCGCGTCCGGCTCGACGCTGATCTGCGGGAAGGCCCGAGCGAACAACCGGACATCGTGCCAATGCGTGGTCGCGCGTCGGCCGTTGAGCAGGCCGGCCTGCGCCAGGATGAACGAGCCGGTGCAGATCGAGGCCAGTCGCTTGGTGCGGCCCGCAACCGATCTGACCGCCTCCACGAGGGCGGGGTCGATCGGCCGCCGGGGCAGGTGGTCGCTGCCGGCAACCAAGACGGTGTCGGCCGACTCGATCGCGGAGATGGCGTCGGTGACGCCCAGCCGGGTGCCGATCGAGGTGATGACGTCGCTGCCGTCGACCGATGCGACCTTGAGCCGGTAGTCGGCGCCGAAGCGGTTGGCCTCGGCGAAGACTTCGCCCGCACCCGCGACGTCCAGCATCGTTACGTCGTCGAAGACGACGATCACCACCTCCCGGTGACCTCCACTGCTGTGAGTTGCAGGACGCACCCGTCCATTTTGCTGGCTGCTGTCGCTTTTTGTGGGAATCACGGCAGAAACGCCGCGGTCGGATGCGGGTGCATCCGCTCACACTGAGCACACCAACCGAGGAGGAACCCATGACCACTCACTCGATCGAAGCCGTAGCCGGCATCATCATCCCCGACACACCACTGGTCCGCGAAGTAACCGAATACATCCGTGACGTCGAAGACGATCTGCTCTTCGACCACTCCCGGCGGGTGTTTCTGTTCGGCGCGCTGCACGGCCGTCGGCTGGGTCTGCAGCCCAACCTGGAGTTGCTTTACGTCGGCGCCATGTTTCACGACATCGGCCTCACGCCGCGCTACCGGACGTCGATGTTGCGCTTCGAGGTCGACGGCGCCAATGCCGCGCGCGACTTCCTGCTGGAGCGTGGTTACGACCCGTCCGACGCGGAGAAAGTGTGGCTGGGCATCGCATTGCACACGACACCGGGGGTGCCGGAATTCTTGGACCCCGAAATCGCTTTGGTGACGGCCGGTGTCGAGACCGACGTGCTGGGCATGGGCCGCGAGGACCTGGTACCCGAGGCGCTGGACGCGGTGACAACGGCCCACCCGCGACCGGACTTCAAGAATCGCATCATCGCGGCGTTCAACCAGGGCATGAAGCACCGCCCGGACAGCACGTTCGGCACCATGAACGACGACGTGCTCGCGCACTTCGACCCGAACTTCAAGCGGGCGAACTTCGTCGACATCATCCGCAACAACAGCTGGCCCGAGTAGGGGAAGGAGTGACCGATGGATGTCTACGAGGCGCTGTACACGACCAGAATGATGCGCCGGTTGCGTCCGGACCCGATCCCGTTGGACACCCAGGCGCGGATCCTCGATGCGGCCGTTCGCGCGCCGAACGGCGGTAACACCCAACGCTGGCACTTCGTGGCGGTGGATGACCCGAAACTGAAAGGTGAGTTCGCTCAATTGTTCCGGCAGGCCCGCGCGCTGGAATATGAGAAGTTCAGCAGCGGGACGGGACCAATGGCAGTGGCGGCCCCCGGCGTGGACGCAGCCGCGCACGCCGAAAATATGCGCCGGATCAAGGGTTCGGGGAACTACCTCGCCGACCACTTCGAAGAGATTCCGTTGTTGCTCTTTGTCTTCGCGATCGACGATCTCGGTGGCGCCAACATCTATCCGGCGATCTGGAGCGCGCTGCTCGCCGCGCGCGCCGAGGGAGTCGGCGGCGTCATGACCATGGTGCTGCGCAATTGCGAGGACCAGGTCAACGAGTTGCTGGGCGTGCCGGTCGCCGAGGGCTGGAAGATGTCGGCCATGCTGGCCCTGGGCTACCCGCGGGGACGGTGGGGTGTTGCAGCCAACCGGCTTCCGGTACAGGAGGTTTCGTCCCGGAACCACTGGGATGCACCGTTCGGTGTCGAGGTGCCGCAACCGTTGTGGCCGCCTGCGGATGGCCCTGACACGGTCCTGTCGGCCGTGGGATAGTCTTTCACGCACCGCTTTTCAGGCCGCCAGGATCGCTTCGGCGATCGCGTCCGGATGGGTCAGCATGGCGTTGTGGGTGCCCGGCACCGGGATCGGTGGCACGTTGAGCCGGGCCGCGAACTCAGCCGCCGGCCACTGCAACGCCCGATCGCACTCGCTGGCGAGATAGGCGACGGGAATGCCCAGGGTTGCCGCATCGATGTCGAGGGCGTCGGTGAAGTAGTGACCGGGTTGCGGCGTGAGCAGGTCGGCCACCAGGCGCTGCAGTTCGGGCGCAACGCCTTGCATGAACGCCCGTTGCACGTCTTCGAGGGTGGCCGGGATGGAGCCCGTCGGCGATTCGGCGATCAACCGCAAATTGTGCATGCGCAGTTCCGGTGGGTCGTCGTCCACCAGGCTTCTGCCCCGGATCGGTATCTGCGCATTGAGGTACACGATTTTGCGGACTCGGCCGGCGAGTAGCGGCACCGCCCCGGTGGCGGGATAGCCACCCCAGCTATGGGCGACAAGGACCACATTGTCGGACGGCAGACGCCGGACTTCGCGGACGATGTGATCGACCGCATCGCCGAGCCGGCGCGTCGAGGGATCATCCCCGTCGTTGAGGCCGGGAAGCGTCAGAGTGACCGCCCGATGCCCCTGCGCGCGAAGCCGTTTGGCCACCGGCTGCCAGGACCCCCCCCATGCCAACTGCCCGGCACCAGGACGTAGTTAGCTGGCGCGTTCACTGTGCTGCAGCGGCGCCGGCCGCATTGAAGATGGACTTGGTCGTCTGGTAGGCGGCCAAACCCTCGGGCCCGAGTTCACGGCCGAAGCCGCTGGCCTTGATGCCGCCGAATGGGGAACCCAGGTCGGGCTGATACATGTTGATGCCGATGGTTCCCGTCTGGACGGCACCGGCCACCAACGTCGCCCGCACCTCGTCGGAGGACCACACGCTGCCCGCGAGACCGAATTCGGAGTCGTTGGCGATGTCGATCGCGTCGCGGTCTGAGTCGTAAGGTATGACCGACAACACCGGCCCGAAGATCTCGTCACGGGCTATTCGCGCCGAATTGTGCACGGCGGCAAACACCGTCGGCGCCACATACCAGCCGCGGCGGCAACCAGCCGGCACACCGCCGCCCGCGACGATTTGGGCGCCCTCGGCCTTGCCGATCTCGATGTAGTTCAAAACCCGGTGCCGCTGACGGGAACTGACCAGCGGTCCGATCTCGACGCTCTCGTCGAGCGGGTTCCCGACGACCAGATCGTCGGCCATCGTGGCCAACGCGTCGACGAACTCGCCGTAGCGACTGCGCGGCGCGAGAATGCGTGTGCTGGCATAACACAACTGGCCGTTGTTTCCGAAGGACACCGTCCGCAAGCCTCGGATGGTGGGTTCCAATTCGGCGTCGTCGAGGATGATGGCGGCAGATTTCCCGCCCAGTTCCATGGTTGTCGGCCGGACGAGTTGTCCGCAGGTCTGCCCGATCAGCCGTCCGGTGTCCGTCGATCCGGTGAACGCCACCTTGTCAACGTCGCGGTGGGCTACCAGGTACGCACCGACCTCACGTCCGCCGGGAACCACGTTGAGAACTCCGGGCGGTAACCCCGCCACTTCGGCTGCCCGTGCGATCGCCAGCGCATCCAGCGCCGTCTCGGGGGCCGGTTTGAAGACCACGGTGCAACCGGCGGCCAGGGCCGGGGCCAGCTTCATCGTTGCCAGGAGTTGGGGCACATTCCATGGGACGATGGCGGCCACCACGCCGATCGGCTCGCGCCGCACCAGGGTGTGCCCGACCGGACTTGGCCTGAATTCCTCGATGTCGAGGGTGTCTATCAGTCCGGCGTAGTAGCGGAAAATCACCGTCGGCAGGAACCCGTTCGCCTGACGGGAGTACGCGATGGGTGCGCCCGTCTCTCGAGTGCACACCTCACTCGTATGGGCCGCTTGCTCTTCGAGCGCGTCGGCCAGCCTGTAGAGAGCTTTGGCACGGTCGGTGGGCGGAGTCGAGCGCCAATCGGGCAGCGCACGTCGGGCCGCGTCCACGGCGTCGTCGACGTTGCCGCGAGTCGCGCTGGCTCCCAGTCCCAGGACTGATTCCGTCGCAGCTTCCAGCACCGGCTGAACGTCGTCGGCGTCGCGGAATTTCCCGTCAGCAAAGAACTTTCCCTCAATCAAGTCCACTGCAATCCTTTCGTCGGTCACCCTTCTACCGCAGTCGCGTCACCCGGCGCGTGTCTGTGGTGGGTGTCCTGTACACGCAGCGCGCACCGATTTGACGTGTCGCTATCTGAGGGAAAGCTGTCGCAATGCCCGGCCACCCCGAATCACCACCGACCCCAAACTGGCACTTGTGATTTCGCGATCATTCACGCATTCCTCGTGCACCCATACGGCAACCGCGGCCCCCGACAACATCGCGGGCGCCGTGGGGTTTGCACCCCACAAGCGCATCACATCTGCGAGCCATGGTGTGTCGGCGGCGATCTGGCGCTTTCACGGCGATTCGGTCTACGAATTGCGGGGACCGGCCCGGGACGGCATCGACCTGGTATCCCTTGCGCTCAGTGGCAACCATCACCACACCTACTTCGCGAACGGCCGGAAGAAGTGGAGCCGCCCGCATCCGCCCTTCCACATGAATCTGGTTGCGGCCGGAGAGTATCCCAGAGGCATATTCAGATCCCAACGTCCGTTCAGCTACCTGCACGTGTACCTGCCGCACAGGCTGGTAGAACGCGTCGCCGCGGAGAGCGGTGTGATGAGAGCAGCCGGTTCTGTTGCCCTCATCGACCCGATGTGTTCGCGCGATCCGTTCGTGGAGCACATCGGCCGTCAGATCGTTCGCGAAATGAGCTACCCGGACGCCTATTCGGCTATGACAATCGACCTGCTCGCCCAGCATCTGGTCATCCGCCTGATCCGGGAGCATTCCAGCCTTTCGGGCTCGATTCCGAGAGGCGGCAGAAGTGTTGCGGGTTACCGTGATTGGCGGCTGAAACGCCTGGTTGACTACCTCGACGCCCACCTGTCCGATGATGTCGTCCTTGACGACCTTGCCGAACTGGTGGGACTTTCGGCGGCACGCGTCGCGACCCTGTTTCGTGAGGGCATGGGGGAGCCGCCCCATTGGTGGTTGATGAACCGCCGGGTCGCCAAGGCGTGTGAGCTGCTGGGCAATCCCGCCTTGAGTATCGGCGAGATCGCACGGCAGTGCGGTTTCGCCAGTCCGCAACATCTGGCCACCGTGATGCGCCGTCTGCTCGCGACCACACCCACCGAATTTCGGGTGAACAAGCTTGGAGCACAGAGTGTCTGAATCGAAAGGTAATGCGGTAGTACTTGGCGCCGGTATCGCGGGGCTGCTGGCCGCGCGGGTACTCGCCGATTTCTACCGAGACGTGATCGTCGTCGAACGTGATGCCTTGCCCAATGGCCCGTTGAACCGTCGGGGAGTGCCACAGGGTGGGTTGCCGCACATCCCCGCGGCACGCGCCACCCAAACGATGGAAAAGTTGTTCCCAGGCTTCCTTGCCGACCTGGTTGCCGGCGGTGCGCGGGTCTGGGACGACGGTGATCTGTCGCGGCTTTGCATGAATTTCGGCGGGCAGCAACTGTTGCGGTCCGGCAACATTCCGGACCCGGAGTCGATCGTCGTCCACTACGCGCACCGGCCGTTTCTTGAATGGCGGTTGCGTCGCCATGTGCAGGCCATTCCCAACGTGACGTTCACCGAGGCTCACGATGCGGTGCGGCTGACGTCGACCGGCGAGCGTGGTCGCGTGACCGGTGTGGTATTGGCGCGGCGCGAGTCCGGTGCGGAAAGAACCCTTGCGTCCGACCTGGTGGTGGATGCCACCGGACGCGGGTCGCGTACGCCAATTTTTCTGGAGCAGATGGGCTATCGTCGTCCGCCCGAGGATGAACTGAAGGTGCACGTCACTTACTCGGGTCTGCCGGTCCATGTCCCACCCGGCAAATTGCAAGAGAATATGACCCTCACCGCGGCCGAGCCCCACCGCCCAATGGCTTTCGCGATGTTCACCGGCGAGAACGACAACTACATGCTGGCGGTGCAGACGCTGGCAGGGCGTCCGGCGCCCAGGGATCGAGCGGCGTTGTTCGATTGCCTGACCGATGTCGCGCCACCACACGTGCTGGCGGCGGCGCGGTCCGCGGAGCCTCTTGCCGACGTCATGCAGTACAAGTTCCCGGCGAACCGGTGGCGACGCTACGACAAGTTGGACCACCGGCCGGATGGCTTGATCGTGATGGGCGACGCGATGTGCACCTTCAATCCGCTCTACGGCCAGGGCATGTCGATCGCCGCTATCGAGGCGATGATTCTGCGCGACTGTCTGCGCGACGGCGGTGAGGACCTGCCGCGGCGATTCTTCCGTCGCGCCGCGAAAGAGGTCGGCGTGGCTTGGCGGATGGCGGTGAGTTCTGACCTTGCGTTGCCGCAGATAGCGGGAAAGCGCACCGCATCAGTTCGGTTCCGCAACGCATTCGTGGACCGTATCGTCACTGCGGCCCATACCGATCCGCTGATGGTTCAGCGTTTCCTGCATCTGATGAACATGGTTGGTCCCCGTGGACCGCTGACTCTCGCATCAACGCTGCTGCGCACCGCCATTCGATGAGAAAGGGCAACATGGCACGAACCGAGAACGACACCTGGGATCTGGCGACGAGCGTGGGTGTGACAGCAACCATGGTCGCCGCGGCCAGGGCAGCGGCCAGCAGGCAGCCGAATCCGATCATCAGTGATCCCTATGCCGCACCGCTCGTCTGCGCCGCCGGTGTCGATTTTTTCGCCCGATTGGCACGCGGTGACCTCGAGTATTCCGACCTCGGAAGCGCGTGGATCGCTGAATTTTTCGCGGTACGGGCGCACTTCTTTGACCAGTTTTTCCCGGCGTCGACGTCCGCCGGTATCCAGCAGGCGGTGATCGTCGGATCGGGCCTGGATTCTCGCGTCTACCGGTTGGCGTGGCCGGCGGATGTTGTGGTCTACGAGATCGATCAACCCGCGGTGCTTGAGTTCAAGAGCTCCACGTTGGCCGGCCTCGGGGCACGTCCAGCGGCCGAATTGCGCACGGTAGCTGCCGATCTGCGCCAGGACTGGCCGGCGGCGCTGCGCGAGGCCGGCTTTGACAGCTCGAGGCCCAGCGCGTGGATGCTCGAGGGACTGATGATCGGCTATCTCCCCGGTGACGCGCAGAATCGGATGCTGGACGACATCACCGCGCTCAGCGCCCCGGGCAGCCGTCTGATCGCCGATCATTTGCCTCGCGGGGCCCAGTCCATCGGGGCCTTGATGGAGGCGCTCGGGGAAACCTGGCGGCAGTACGGCCTTGACGCCGACTTCAGCGGGCTGACGTACACGCATGAACGCAATGACGCAGAGGATTATTTGCAGACGCACGGGTGGGTCACCAGCTCAAGCGAATTGAGCGACCTGCTGCAGGCGGCAGGCGTGCCGGCCGGCGACATGGACACCAGTCCCAACGGGCAGGGCGCGATCAAGTATCTACTCGCCGCGCGGACCGCCCGATGACTCAAAGTGTGGGAAACACGTCAGAACGGACTGAGTCGGTGAGCCGACGGGGAGCCCATGCTTGACGCATGAATCCGAAGTCCCGATCCGTACCGCGATGGTGTATCGCGGCCTCGTGCGGAAGCCTGTGGGCGACCGTGCTGGTGGGGCAGAACTCCGGCCCGCAAAGTGCGGCGCCACAGAGGCGCGAGGAGGAATGTCCCATGACCGAGACGCAGCTGACGGGCCGGCGGTTGGTTTGGCATGGCATGTTGCTGTTCCTGATCGGCGTAGTGACGGGGACCCAGCAGCGCCGCTTCACCAACATGCGCATGGCGCTTTCGGCGCACCTGGAAGGGGTGATGAACGGCACCTTCCTGATCGCGCTGGGCGCGATCTGGACTCAGGTCAAGCTGCCGCCCAACCTCGGCCGAGCGGCCCGCTGGACAACGCTCTACGGCACCTACGGCAACTGGTTGTTCACCACACTTGGTGCGGCGCTCGGCACCGCAGCCGCCAATCCGACTCTGTCGCAAGGACATCACGGCAAACCGTGGCAGGAGCGACTGGTTCTGCTCGGGTTCCGGAGCATGCGTTACGCATTTCTCACCGCGGTGCTGCTGATTGTTTCGGGCTTGACCCGTGGGCTGTCCAAGGAGTGATCACAATGCGCTTGGTAGTTGGCATGACCGGTGCAACCGGAGCCGTTCTCGGTATCCGGCTGCTGCAGGTCCTTCGCGACCTGAACATCGAAACGCATCTGGTACTGAGTGATTGGGCTCGGGCGACGATCAAGATGGAGACGGATTACACCGTCAACGATGTCCGGGCATTGGCGTCACATGCATACAGCGCCCGCGACCTCGCCGCCGGGATTTCCAGCGGATCCTTCCGCACGGACGGCATGGTCGTCTGCCCGTGCAGCATGAAAACCTTGAGCGCCATTCGAATCGGCTTCAGCGACAATCTGATCACCCGTGCCGCCGACGTGACGCTGAAGGAACGCCGCAAGCTCGTTCTGGTCGCGCGCGAGGCGCCGTTGAGCGAGATCCATTTGGACAACCTGCAATACCTGGCGCGGATGGGCGTGGTGATCTTCCCGCCGACGGTGGCCTACTACGCGCGACCCACCTCCATCGGTGAGGTGACGGACTACATCGTCGGCCGGGTCATCGATCAACTCGGCATTGAGCACAACCTGATCAAACGCTGGAAGGACGGCGTAAACGGCACGCGATCGGTTGCGGGGGTGACATCGTGAGCAATGAAGCCGCACCCGATCTGCGTAGCTGGCTGGCCACTCTCGAGGCCGCGGGCCAGCTGCGGCACATCACGGCCCGCGTCGACTGGGATGAGGAAATCGGTGCGATCACGCGGGCGAACCTGTCCCTCGGTGGCCCCGCGCTGCTGTTCGAGAATATCGTCGGCCACGAAGACACCCGGTGCACCAAGTTCCTGACGTCGGCGATCGGAAACCGGTGTCAGATCCGGCTCATGCTGGGCCTGCCGCCGGGCACCAGCGATGGCGCCGTCGTCCGTCACCTCAAAGACGCTTTCCAGCAACCTGTTCCGCCGCGCATTGTGCAGACCGGTCCGGTCCAGGAGAACGTCGTCTCCGGCGACGACATCGACCTCTGGCAATTCCCCGCGCCGAAATGGCATGCCGCGGACGGCGGGCGGTATATCGACACGTTCTGCGGCGTCGTCACCGAGGACAAGGTGACCGGCCGCGACAACATCGGCGTGTACCGCGGCATGGTCGTCGACCGCGACAAGATCGCCAAACTGCTGGCGCCCATCCAAGGCTGGGGCGGTCATCTCCAGCAGTACCGGCCGGAGCCGATGCCGGTCGCCATCGTGTACGGATGGCACGACGTGTTGCCGTTCTGCGCCGGCAGCCCGTTCCCGAAGGATGTCTGCGAGTGGGACATGATGGGCGCGCTGCTCGGCAGGCCGGTGGATTTGGTGCGGTGCGAAACGGTCCCGTTGCATGTCCCCGCGAGCGCCGAGATCGTCGTCGAGGGTTACCTCGACCCTGACCCGGCCACCTACCTGCCGGAGGGCCCGTTCGCCGAATACCCCGGGTACCTTGATGGCCACGCCGCGCCGACGCCGGTGCTGCGAGTCACCCGGATCACCCATCGCAACGACCCGGTGCTGCGTGGCTCGCTGGAAGGAATGCGACCGGGATTTCTGGTCGAGGATTCGATGATCAACTACGCCCGCTCGGCAATCGCCTGGAACGTGCTGGAAAGCGCTGGGGTTCGAGGCGTGACCGATGTGTGGATGTCGCAGGTGTCCAACGGCACCAACATCGTCGTGCAGGTCCACAAGGCATACCGCGGACACGCGCAGCAGGTCGCGGCGGCCCTGTGGGGGACCAGCGGATCGATCTGGTTCTACAAGAACGTGATGGTTGTTGAGGAGGACATCGACATCCACGATCCGCAGGCGCTCGACTGGGCGCTTGCCTACCGGGTAAACGCCGGCCTCGGCGACATCTCCTTCTATGGGCCCACTCTCGGTTCGCCGTTGGATCCCTCCACGCCGCCGGAGAAGGCGAACATGGCCAAGTACGGCAGTGGCGAATGGACGCGGGTGCTCATCGACGCGACGCGAAGCTGGGAGTTCGAGCCGCGCCCGGAGTGGGGCGGACGTCACTATCCGGCGATCAACAAGCTCTCGCCGGCACTGGAAGCCCGGATCGCCGCTCGCTGGGATCAACTGGGAATCGGCATCCCATACCTGACTGCGGGCCGCCGCGAACTGCTGACGATGGAGCAGCTCAGCAAGCGCCTGCCGGACGTCTAGGTGCCCTTGACGTTCATGATCTGCCGCAGTGAGGTGACGATCTCGACGAGCGGTTCCGCATCCGCCATCACCTGGTCAATGTCCTTGTAGGCCTGGGGAATCTCGTCGATCCACTGTTTGCCGTGCCGGTATTCGATGCCTACCATTGCGGCGGCCAGGTCCTGCTCGGAGAACAGCTTCTTGGCCTTTGTCCTGCTGTACCGGCGTCCTGCGCCGTGCGGCGCTGACCACAAGCCGTCACGGTTTCCCTTGCCGCGCACGATGTATGAGCGGTCGCCCATCGAGCCGGGGATGATGCCCAGCTTGCCCTCGGTCGCGTCGATTGCACCCTTGCGGGTCAGCCAGACTGCCTCGCCATCGATTTGCGTTGAGACCGTGTAGTTGTGGTGCGTGTTCACTCGCTCCAACTCCACACGCTGGGCCTGCACACCCAGCCACTGAGCAAAGACGTGGACAAAGCGGTCCAGCATCTCGGCACGGTTGAGGTAGGCGAAACGCTGGGCCCACTCCAAATCTTTGATGTACCGGTCGAATTCGAGAGTGCCTTCCTGGAGGAACGCTAGGTCCCGATTCGGCAGCTTGATCAAGGGGTCCTTCGTGCACTGCTGCAGGGCAATGTTGATGTGGCGTTGTGCGATCTTGTTGCCGACGCCACGGGAGCCGCTGTGCAGGAACAGCCATACGTTGTCGTCGGCGTCCAGACACAATTCGATGAAGTGGTTCCCACCACCGAGAGATCCCAACTGCTCCATCCACTTTGGGCTGTGCGACAGGTCGACGTCGAGGTCGGCCTGCAGCCTGAGCAGCTCATTGTGCTTCTTGGCAGTGAACGGGAAGCGTTGCAAGGTCTTGTTGTAATTGCCGGGGGAGAGCGGAATCGCGTCCTCGACCGCACGCCGCAGTTTGGGCAAGTTGCGTCGGTAGTCGCCGCCGAACTTCTCCGACAGGTCGGCTTCGGTGAACCGCGTCTTGGCGGCGACCATGCCGCAGCCGATGTCCACGCCGACGGCTGCCGGTATGACCGCGCCCTTGGTGGGGATGACGGTACCGACGGCCGAACCCTTACCGAGGTGGGCGTCGGGCATCAGAGTGACGTGCGGATGCACGAACGGCATCGACGCGGTGGTCTTCGCCTGCGCGACGGTGTCACCCTCGATGTCGGTGGCGAAGCTGACCAGCTTCGGCCCGAGGTGTTGCGACATGGCCGTCTCCTTGTGCAGGTTCAGGGCGGATCTCCCCGTGGTACTACCCGGTGACCGACGCCGCAAGCGGCGCTGCCGTGCGGCTGACCGCGCGATTTGGTCAGGTCCCCACGGGTTGGGTAACCTTGCGTTTACCGACGCGGGGTGGAGCAGCTCGGTAGCTCGCTGGGCTCATAACCCAGAGGTCGCAGGTTCGAATCCTGTCCCCGCTACCAGCGGAAATGGCCCTCAGGCGCAAGCCTGGGGGCCATTTCTATGGGACCGGGAGCACATTTGGGGAGATTAGCGTCGGTAACGGGTGCGTCGCTGCCTGGATCCAGATGCCGCTGACGCTGGGATATGGGGGACACCCGCTTCCCCCGACGGTGAGGACCATGCCAAAGCGGACCGTCGCACTCGAAAAGGTTCTAGTAACAGTTTCCGCCCGGGCGCCGACGTGCTCGCGCGCGGTCCGGATGCTGGTGGGCACCGCAGCTGGGCTATCCGGGGTTGCCGGGAGACCCGCTGACGCCCACACTCGGTGAACCTTGCCGGACTCCGCCTTCGAACTCGTCAAAGCCGTTGTTTTGGAATGTGCCTGGCCCTCCGACCGCCGTACTACCGGTTCCGCCGCCGCCGCCGGCGCCACCGGTCCCAACGGGCCCCGTGATGCCGCTCGAGCCTGAGAAGCCCAGGCCGAAGAGTCCTGCACCGGGCGTACCTGCAGCACCGCCAACGCCGCCGTTGCCGCCGTCACCGCCGTTGCCCCCGTTGCCGCCGTTGCCGCCGTGGCCGGCAAAAGCGTGAGCCGTGCCCCCGATTACCCCAGCAGTGGCATTGCCACCAGCGCCTCCTGCCCCCCCGACGCCGCCGCCACCGCCCTGTCCGCCGGCGCCACCAGCGCCCCCGTTGCCGGCCGCACCGCCGCTGCCGAACAACCCACCGCGACCACCGGCACCCCCGACACCGCCATCACCGCCTGTCCCGCCGACGCCGCCAACGCCGCCGGTGCCACCGCTGCCACCGTTTCCGCCCTCGGCCCCCGATGCGATACCGGCTCCGTTGAAGGCGGTGCCTTTACCGCCGGTACCGCCGAGACCACCCGCCCCGCCGACGGCGCCGGCACCTCCTGCGCCCCCGACACCACCGACACCGCCGGCGCCTCCGTCGCCGAACAGCAGTCCGCCGGCGCCGCCGCCACCACCGGCACCTCCGACACCGCCGGCACCACCGGCGGCCCCGGTGCCCCCGACGCCTCCGGCGCCGCCGTCGCCCGCCGTCGCGGTGCTGTCGTCGTCAATGTAATTACTCGAGCCGCCAACTCCACCCGTGCCGCCGACCTGGTTCGTGCCAGCGGCGCCGTTAGCACCTGGGTTGCCTGCGCCGCCAGGAGCGTTGGACGCGCTAGTGCCGTTGCCGCCTCCCGCGGCCTGCGATGTTGTGGTGTTTGTGCCGGCAACCCCGGCCAGGCCCGCTCCGCCCGGGCCCCCGGCCCCGCCGCGGCCCCACAGCCCTGCGTCTCCACCCGCACCGCCAACGCCGGGGCCGAGGAGCAGCGTGGCAGCCCCACCGGCGCCGCCGGTGCCGCCGCTGCCATAGAGCATTCCGCCGGCGCCACCGCTGCCGCCGTTTGCACCGGCCCCGGCTCCCCCGCCCGCGCCGCCATTGCCAAGCAATCCAGCGTTGCCGCCGCGGCCACCGGCTACGCCAGCCGTTGTTTGCGTGTAGCCGGTGCCGCCGTTGCCGAGTAAGAGACCGCCGTCACCGCCGTTGGGATTCGCCGCGGTCCCGTTGGCCCCGTTGCCAATCAACGGGCGGCCGGTCCCCGCCAGGAAGGGCGAATTGATCGCATCGAGCACACTTTGTAGCGGCGACGCGGCGGCGGCCTCGGCGCCGGCATACGAGCCCGCACCAGCGGCTACGGCCTGCACGAACCGGTCGTGAAACGCCGTCGCCTGGGTGCTGAGTGACTGGTACTGGAGTCCGTGGGCGGAAAACAACTTTGCGACAGCCGTCGACACCTCATCGGCCGCCGCCGCCATGATCCCGGTCGTGTGGGATGCCACCGCAGCTCTGGTGGTATTGATCGAGTCCGCGATTTTGGCCAAGTCCCCGGCCGCCGCGCTCAATGCCTCAGGTGCTGTGATTACGTATGACAAGGGTCTCTCCAACCATGACAGAACTGGTTAACGCGGCGCTTCAGCGTTGGCGGAGAATACCATCGGCCAGGCGTCATTAGCCGGGTTTTTTGCTAGCTGGTGAGCTGAATGAATTTCATTACTTGTAAATCGTGAAACGCACCCTGACGGTAGTTTCTGGTCGCCCGACACACTCATATATTGCGCTGGGACACGACTTCGTCGGGGTCGAGCCGCTCCGAACGTCGTCCGACTAGTTCCTGGTCGATCTTGGTAGAGAGTGTGGGTCGTAGCGCGTCGCATTGCGGGAAAGGCCGCGCGCCAGCCGTCGCTTTGCATTGGGGAAACGAGGTGTGAATTGTAATCGCCTACTTGAGTAGTCGATTACTGAAGTCGGCCGGTGAACGCATGGATAGCCATGCCAGCGGCGCTGCAATGACCACGCAGACGACGCAGACGCCTGTCAACCCGCCCCATACGACGCCGGCTTGTTCGAGGTAGACGTTTTGGTTTTCGGGATCGTAGCAGCGCCCGAGTTCATTGAAGCAGTCCCTCCAGCGCCAGTAACGGTCGTAGAAAGTGAATCCGAACAGCACCGCACCGGCCGCGAACACCGTTGCTACGGCCGCGAGGAAGACCGCCGGAACTCGTCGTCCCTGCCGAGGCCGTTTGACCCTTGTCATGTCCCTCGTCGTGATGAGTTTGCGGCAGATTGCTCTTACGCCAGCGAATTTACGGTTAGAACCATATATAGCGTTTCTCGCCGGCCTTGTCTTTGCCCTGTTCCTAGTGTGATCCGGCCAAGGAGCGATCATTCGTAATCGCTCGCCAGCCGCATCTGTGCGACCACGAGTTTGCGGGGGCGTCGTCGGAACTGGCAGAGCGGGCGCGGCGCCATAGCTGCAGTTGCCTGGCCTGGTCGCCGAGTAGGCGTAACGCTGCCCTTCCGGGAGCTGCGCAAAGTTGATGAAAAGTGCTGCGCCCCTTGCACGAACGCGCCGGGCCACGAAGCCGCGCGCCTCGCCAGCCGGATGAAGCCGACGATATCCCAGCAATCATGCCGTCGCGCGCGCTGCTCGTGGAAGGGAAAGCGCCAGAGATCGTCCAATACCGCCGCCAGGCGCACGTCGTCACCGGCGGCGGACGCGGCCTCAATCTCGCTCAGCCAGGGTTCCCAGAACCTCCGCACTCATCGGTCGCCATCATCCCGTCCGTGCGTCAGATATGCCATTCGCGGCGTGCACCAAGCGCGTCGAACACAGTGGTCAGCCCGCCGACGCCGGTGCTGCCAGTGGGCTGAGCAAGACCTGCGGCCCGAAGTCGCGCTCCGCCGGTCGCGGCCTTCCTGGAAAGCAAGCTCTCGCAACACGGCGATGTGTGTCGAAGTAGGCGTGTCGGGGCAGCATTTGCGGCATCTCGACCATTTCGTTCTGTAGCCCCTACTACGATCGCGTTGATGACTGAAGGAGCTCCTGGACCGGCGTCGGCGCAAGCACAGGCCGGCGAGATCCCCCCGCTCGACGTCGTGGGCTCCGGAGTCCTTCCCCCGGTCGCTGTCAGAGTGCGCCGGACTTTTTGGCTGCTCGAGCGGTTCGCGCCCTACTTGGGATCGCGGTGGGCCGTCGAGTTATGGTGCACCCCACCGGTTCTCGAGTCGAGTCTGCGCATGCCGCCCGGTGTTTCCCCGGGTAGGCCGATAGCAGCGTATTGGGATGGGCATCGGGTCGCT
This sequence comes from Mycobacterium asiaticum, assembly GCF_001668675.1. Lineage (GTDB taxonomy): Bacteria > Actinomycetota > Actinomycetes > Mycobacteriales > Mycobacteriaceae > Mycobacterium > Mycobacterium asiaticum_D. Next base: position 24,663 of record NZ_LZKQ01000337.1, read on the forward strand.
GGCGAGGAATGGGGCGAGGGGACGCCGATATACCTGGTCCACGGTTGGGGCGGTCAGCGCGCGCATTTGGCAGTGTTCGTCAAACCGCTGGTGGAGGCGGGGTACCGGGTCGTTGCGTTCGACTTGCCCAGCCACAACGAATCGGATCCTGGTGCGCTGGCGCCGGGGCGTACCACTGCCATCGAGTGTGCCGACGCGATTGCGGCCATGATCGAGACCCACGGACCCGCCCACGCCGTAGTGGCTCACTCACTCGGTGCGAACGCGACTGCATTGGCGGCGGCGCAGGGAGCGCAGGTAGGGCGCTTGGTCTTTTTAGCGCCCATGGGCAATTTTCCTCTCTATCTCGACCTATTCGCCGCACGCCATGGCTTCGGTCGCCGGATCCGCGCGGGTCTGCAGCGTCGTTTGGAAAAACGAATCGCTATGCCGCTGCAAGAGACGAATATGACGCGGATCGGTCGACGAGCCAACTACCCACCGTTGCTCCTCATCCACGATCCCGACGACCCGGACAGCCCCTATGCCGCCAGCGAGCGACTCGCGACGGCATGGCCAGGCGCACAGCTAGTGACGACACGAGGGCTCGGCCGATTAGCTCATTACCGAATCTTGCGGCACCGCCCCGCTATTCGCGCCGGGTTGGAATTCATCGGGGTCCAAGCCGGCTAGAAAGTGATCGCAGGCATGGACCGGTGAGTACAGCGAACTGTCCTTAAACTGCGAAGCGATCCGCGCCGCCAGCTCCTGCGGCAATCCAGCGCCCGTTTTTGTCCATATCCCACACGCTCGGCGAGCTGTCCGCCGCCCTCAATCGGATAACTCCGACATTGTCGCGCATAGCCGGGCAGTAAGGCACATCGTCCACCGGGGCGACGCAAGTGACCCAAGCGACGCAAGTGACCCCTGTGGCCAAACGCTCCCCGCAAAGGCCTTTACCCCGCTTCGGCGAATCTCCGCCGCTCAGCGCCGTTGCGCAACGTCTGCAACGCCTTGGCCAGCAGCCGAGACACATGCATCTGCGAACACCCGATGCGGTCGGCGATCTCGCTCTGCGTCAGCTCGTCGAAGAACCGCAGCTTGATCACGGTTCGCTCCCGCTCCGGCAGTGCTGCGATCAACGGCCGCGCCGTCTGCACACTCAGCACCTTCTCCAGCCGCGCATCGACGCCGCCCATCGTGTCGGCAAGCGAGCGGTGCTCGTCGTCCTCACCGCGCGGAGCGTCCATCGACAACACGGAGTAGTTGCTGCTGGCGACCATCGCGTCGACCACCAGCGCACGGTCCACGCCCAATCGCTCAGCGATCTCGGATGCATTGGGGGCCCGGTGCAGTTCCCGCGTGAGATCGTTTGTCGCGGCGGTCAATTGCGCCTGCAGGTCTTTGATTCGCCGCGGCACCTTGACCGCCCACCCGTGGTCGCGGAAGTGCCGGCGCACCTCGCCGGTGATGGTCGGAACGGCAAAAGACAGGAACTCCGCGCCATTGTCGACATTGAAGCGGTCGACCGCGTTGACCAGACCTATCCGGGCCACCTGAACCAGATCTTCGAACGCCTCACCACGGTCCCGGTAGCGCCGGGCGATGTGGTCGGCCAGCGGCAAGCACCGCTCGATGATCGAGTCGCGTTGCCGGCGGTGGGCGGGAGTGCCGGGCTCGAGCTCCCGCAATACCTGGAACAGCGGCGTTACATCGGCATATTCACCCGTCGATCCCACGATCATCCTCCGACCTTTAGCAGTAAGGGGGTCCGGGCTCTGATCTGAACTCGACGTGAGCGTTTACCCCATGAGCCACCAAACGAAACGTGGGCGGGCTTGGTCACGGTCGGCTAACGTCTCGCGACACGTGGCCTGCCGGGGCCTTACTCGACAGGCCAGCAGACCACAATGCGGGCATGACGCAACCGCGCCAACCGCGCGAGATCTCCCGGCAGACGTTCTTGCGGGCTGCCGCCGGAGCGCTGGCCGCGGGCACGGTTTTCGGCACGGTTCGCGCCACCGCGGACCCGGCCAATTCCGGCTGGAACGGCCTGGCTATCGGCGGGCAGGTGCTCACCCCTGCTGACGGTCAATTCGCGACGGCCAAAAGCGTTTTCAACACCAACTACAACGGTTCGACGCCCGCCGCCGTAGTCGTCCCGACCTCGGCGGCGGACGTGCAGAAGGCCATGGCGTTCGCTGCCGCGCGGAACGTCAAGGTCGCACCGCGCAGCGGTGGGCATTCGTACGTGGGGGCGTCCACGCCAGACGGCGCGATGGTGCTCGACCTGCGCCAACTCCCGGGTGACATCAAGTACGACGCCGCCACCGGACTGGTCACGGTCACGCCCGCCACCAGCCTGTACGCGGTGCATCAGGCACTGGCCGCGGCCGGACGGGGAATTCCGACCGGCACCTGCCCATCCGTCGGCGTCTCCGGACACGCACTCGGTGGCGGCCTCGGGGCGCAGTCCCGGCACGCCGGCCTGCTGTCCGACGCGCTGACCTCGGCGTCGGTGGTACTTCCCGGTGGCCAGGCCGTCACCGCGTCGGCTAGCAGCCAACCCGACCTGTTCTGGGCGCTGCGCGGCGGCGGGGGAGGCAACTTCGGCGTGACAACGTCACTGACGTTCGCCACGTTCGCAACCAGCGATGTGGACGCCGTCAATCTCAATTTCCCCGCGCAATCATTCGCTCAGGTGCTCGTCGGCTGGCAGAACTGGCTGCGCACCGCAGACAAGAACAGCTGGGCACTGGCGGATGCCACGATCGACGGGATGGGAACCAGCTGCCGCATCCTGGCGACCTGCCCGGCCGGGTCCGGAGCCAGCGTGGAGAGCGCAATCGTGAAAACCGTTGGCCTGCAACCGACCGGGACCGAGCACCATACCTTCAACTACCTCGACCTGGTCCGGTATCTGGCCGTCAACAATCTCAATCCGTCGCCGCTGGGCTATGTCGGGGGATCCGACGTGCTGCCGGTTATCAACGCGGCCGCGGCACAGGGCATCGCAAAGGCGGTCGAGGCCTTTCCGCGGGAGGCGGGCCGCGGGCTGGTGATCATGCATGCACTGGACGGCGCGCTGGCCACCGTGGCGCCGACGGCCACGGCCTTCCCGTGGCGGCAGCAGGCCGCGCTGGTGCAGTGGTACGTCGAGACGGGTTCGCCGTCGGCCGCCACCGGATGGTTGAACACGGCGCACCAAGCGGTGCGGGGGTCTTCGGTCGGCGGTTACGTGAACTACATCGAGGCCAACCAACCGGCGGCACGGTACTTCGGGTCGAACCTGGCCCGCCTCAGCGCGGTCCGCCAGAAGTACGACCCGAACCGAGTCATGTTCTCCAGCTTGAACTTCTGAAGACAACATGACCCGACCGCCCTGGCACACCCACGTTTTCCCTCGCCTGTTGGTGGCCTTCGGACTCGGTGCCACCGCCTTGGTCCTGATGGGATGGACCGCCGGCTGGGAGTATGCCTCCAGCGCGGGCTGGATCGTCGCGGCCGGGATCTATCTGGTGTGGACCTGGCTGGTCGTGTTGCCGATGGATGCCGACGAGACGCGCGAGCACGTGCGGCCCGAGGCGCCGCCACGTCACTGGATGACCGACGCCGTCCTGCTGACGGCGAGCGTGGCGAGTCTGGCCGGCGTCGCGCAACTGCTGGCCGCCGGCTCAAAGGCAGGGACGGAGAAGAACCTCGCCGCCGGCGTCGGGGTCATCAGCATCATCGCGGCGTGGTGCGTCGTCCACACCGTGTTCAGCCTCCGCTACGCCGATGTCTACTACTCGAACCCGGCTGGCGGAATCAACTTCGACGGCACCGACAATCCGCGGTTCTTTGACTTCTTCTATCTAGGATTTACCGTCGGCATGACGTACCAGGTTTCTGACACGAATTTGCAGACCGGCCAACTGCGCCGCATCGCGCTGGGCCAGGCCCTGCTCTCCTATCTCTTCGGAGCGGTGATCCTGGCCGTCACCATCAATCTTGTTGTCGGGCTTGGAAACCCGCTGGGATGACGAGAAAGGGGCGCCGATGACGGGGTCGGACGAGGAGCGCAGAGCCCGCAGGGCGGCGGTGGTCATCGAGCACATGCAGAGCGAGAACGTGCAGCAGTGGGACCGCACCATGGCCACCTTCAGCCATCCCCGCTACGAATTGCCGGACGGCACGGTGTTCGACGGCCCCGACGAGGTGATGCAGTTCTGGCTTGACGGCCGCACCACGGTGCCGGATCAGACGAACGAGCTCATCGAACTCACTCACCTCGACGACGGCGATGTCCTGATCGAGTTCTGGCTGCGCGGCACCCCGGTCGCGACCAGTGAGTCGTTCGAGGTCCGGCTCTGGGCAATCTTCGGCTTCGACGACGAAGACCTCATCACCGGCGAACGCGTGTACGCGCAGCCACCGGGGGGCGCCCCGCATGAATGAGGTTTCCGAAAGCCCCACGCCGGGAACGAGGACGTGTGCCTGACGCCCCCATCCGCAGCCTGATTCCCGCCCGCATCGACCGGTTGCCGTGGTCTCCCTTCCATACGCGGCTGGTGGTGGCGCTCGGGGTGGCCTGGATACTCGACGGACTCGAGATCACCGTGGCCAGCGCGGTCGCCGACACCCTGACCCAGCCCGAAACCCTGCACCTTTCCTCGACGGCGGTCGGGTTCCTCGCCACCGTCTACCTTGCCGGAGAGGTGATCGGTGCGCTGTTCTTCGGCCGCATGTCCGACAAGCTCGGCCGGCGAAACCTGTTCATGGTCACGCTGGTCGTGTACCTGGTCGGCAGCGGCCTCACCGCTTTCACGCTGGGCAACAGCGCCGGCTGGCTCGTGTTCCTCTACATCACCCGGTTCATCGCGGGGACGGGCATCGGCGGCGAGTACGCGGCCATCAACTCGGCGATCGACGAACTCATCCCGGCGCGCTACCGCGGCCGCGTCGACATCGCGGTGAACGGGACGTACTGGGCGGGCGCGGTCCTCGGGACGTTGGGCACCTTCGTCTTCCTCAAGGTCATCGACCTGAGTCTGGGCTGGCGGCTGGCCTTCCTGATCGGACCGGTGCTGGCCGTGGTCATCGTGCTGGTCCGGCGAAACCTGCCCGAAAGCCCGCGCTGGCAGGTCATGAACGGACGCACCGAACAAGCCGAGAACACGATCTCCTACATCGAGCAGGAAGTGCAGGCGGCCGGGACGACGCTGCCAGAGGTCGACGAGTCCAAGGCCATATCGTTGCGCCCAGCCGAACAGATCGGTTACCTCGCATTGACCCGGGTGCTGTTCCGCGACTACCCGAGCCGCGCCGTGCTGGGCGCCACGTTGATGATCAGCCAGTCGTTCCTCTACAACGCCATTTTCTTCACCTACACCCTGGTGCTGGGCAAGTTCTACGGCGTGCCGTCGGCGTCGACACCGCTCTACCTGATCGCGTTCGCCGTAGGAAACCTGCTGGGACCGTTGACGATTGGTCACTTCTTCGACACGATCGGCCGCCGGAAGATGATCGCCGGCACCTACGGGCTGTCCGGGCTGCTACTCGCGGTCAGCGCAGCGTTATTCCAGGCCGGGATGCTCAACGCCATCACCCAGACCATCGCCTGGTGCGTCATCTTCTACATCGCGTCAGCCGGTGCCAGCGCGGCTTACCTCACCGTGAGTGAGATCTTCCCGCTGGAGGTCCGGGCCAAAGCCATCGCGGTGTTCTTCGCGATCGCCCAGTGTTTCGGCGCCCTCGGACCGGTGATCTACGGCGCGCTGATCGGCGACGCCGAACAATCCCTACCGCTGTTCCTCGGCTATCTGCTTGGGGCCGTGGTGATGATGGCCGGCGGTCTGGTCGCCTGGTTCCTGGCGGTTGACGCCGAGGGCAGGTCGCTGGAAGACATCGCCACCCCTCTGTCGGCCAGCAACGAAGGTTCGACATACTAAACGCCGGGTAAACGTTCCGACCGCATTGAGCCAACAGTGCACGACCATTCCACGGGAAACCCCACCTGAGAGGGACGTCAGTGGTCTTCCGCGCAGACCAGGAGATCGGACGCGATCTGGCCGCGGTCGACTGGGCGTCCACCCCGCTGGGGCCGGTCGACGACTGGCCGCAAAGCCTGCGTACGGCCGTGAACATCCTGTTGTCGTCCCAGTTTTCGATGTGGATGGGATGGGGACCGGAACTCACCTTCTTCTGCAACGCCGCCTACCGCCGCGACACACTGGGCCGGAAATATCCGTGGGCGCTGGGACGCCCGGCCAGCGAAGTCTGGGCCGAGATCTGGGCCGACATCGGGCCGCGCGTCGACCGAGTCCTGTCGACCGGCGAAGCCACTTGGGACGAAGCCCTGCTGCTCATCCTGGAGCGGTCGGGTTATCCCGAGGAGACCTACCACACCTTCTCCTACAGCCCACTGCGTGACGAGGACGCCAGCGTTGTCGGCATGCTGTGTGTGGTCAGCGAAGACACCGAACGGGTCATCGCGGAACGGCGGATGGCCACGCTGCGCGACCTGGGTTCGGACCCGAGCGTGGTCCGCACCGAGCGGCAGATGCTCGATTTCGTAGCCCAGCAACTCGCGAACAACCCGTACGATCTGCCGTTCACTCTGACCTACCTCTTCGCCGACGACGGCGACGCGCATCTGGCCGGTGTCAGCGGAATCTCCCGCGGTCATCCCGCCGCCCCGGAAACGCTCGCCCGCGACGGAGGCAGCGTCTGGCCCGTCCAGAATGCGAGCAAAGGCCATCCCGAACTCGTCGAACTCGACGGCGCCGCAATGGATCTGCCGACCGGCGCCTGGAGCGAGCCACCCACGCAGGTGTTGCTGGTGCCGCTGTTGCAGCGCGGCGGCGCACCCGTCGGTTTTCTGGTCGCCGGCCTGAACCGGCACCGTGAAATCGACGACAGCTATTGGGGTTTCGTTGAGCTGGTGGCCGGATACATCGCCGCCGGGGTGGGTAGCGCGCGCAGCTACCAGACCCAGCAGCGGCGCGCCGAGGAGCTCGCCGAGCTCGACCGCGCCAAGACCACCTTCTTCTCCAATATCAGTCACGAATTCCGCACGCCGCTCACGTTGATCCTCGGACCGGTCGACCAGCTGCGCAGCCGAGTCAGCGGTGTCGACGAGGCGGCGCGTCAAGAGCTGGAGCTGGTGTATCGCAACGGCTTACGGTTGGCGAAGCTGGTGAACACGCTGCTCGACTTCTCCCGTATCGAGGCGGGTCGGATGCGGGCCCAATTTGAGCCCGTCGAAATCTCTTCGGTCACAGCGGAATTGGCCAGCGTGTTCCGCTCGGCAATCGACCAGGCCGGGTTGACGTTCACCGTCGACTGCCCGCCACTGGGCGAGCCGGTGTACCTGGACCGTGAGATGTGGGAGAAGGTGGTGCTGAACCTACTCTCCAATGCGCTGAAGTTCACCTTCGACGGTGAGATCAGCGTCCGGGTCTCCCGCGACAGTGAAGCGGTCGTGACCGTGAGCGACACCGGGATCGGCGTGCCGTCGGCCGAAATGCCCCGGCTCTTTGAGCGTTTCCACCGCATCGAATCCGCGCGGGCCCGCTCATCCGAGGGCAGCGGTATCGGGCTGGCCCTGGTCAAAGAGCTCGTCGGCCTGCACGGCGGCACCATCACCGCGGACAGCCGCGAAGGCGCCGGCACCACCTTCACGGTCCGGCTGCCGTTCGGTGCGGCTCATCTGCCGACCGACGATGTCGTGGCAGCGTCGGAGACGCGCTCGGCGACCGGGGCGATCGCGGCACCGTACGTGCAGGAGGCGTTGCGTTGGCTGCCGGGGGAGACCGGAAGCACTCCGGCCGTTCCCGCTCTCGCGCCCGCAGCCGCCGAGGGCGAACGCGAAGGCGTGCGGGCGCGCGTGCTGATCGCCGACGACAACGTCGACATGCGCGAGTATCTATCCAGCCTGCTCGCCGCCTCGGGATACGAGGTAAGTGGTTACGGCGACGGCATTTTGGCGTTGGAGGCGGTCCGATCCCGGCTGCCCGATCTGGTCATCAGTGACGTCATGATGCCGGGCATGGACGGTCTGCAGCTCCTGGCGGCGCTACGGAAGGATCCGCGCACCTCCGCACTGCCGGTGCTGCTGCTCTCCGCGCGCGCCGGCCAGGAAGCCTCGGTCGAAGGGCTATTGGCCGGAGCTGACGACTATTTGGTCAAGCCGTTTGCGGCGGCGGACCTGCTCGCCCGGGTGCGTGCCAACGTTCAACTGGCGCGCTTGCGCAACTATCATTCCCGCTGGCGCACCGCGCTGGTGGACTCTTTGCAGGAGGCTTTTTTCGTCTGCGACGAGCACGGCACGGTCGTGGAAATCAATGCCGCCTTCACCGAAATCCTGGGCTACGGACCCGAAGACCTGCCATACGAACCTCTGCATCCCTGGTGGCCGGACGCCGCGACCGAGCCGGACTCCCGCCGGCAGGTCGAGGCGGCTTTTGCCGGATTGCTGACTCACACCCAGGGTGCCTTCACCGTGCCGGTCACCCATCGCGATGGCCATCGGGTGTGGATCAACGTCAGTTTCAACCATGCCAACGACCCCGACTCGGGACGGCGAGTCATGGTGGGCACGTTCCGTGACGTCACCGCGGAGCACTACGCGGTGCAAAGCCAAACGGCCCTAGCTGGACTCAACCAACAACTGGTGCAAGCGGATACGTTGCGCCAAGCGCTGCAGGGTGCACTCGAGGTACTCAGCGGGGTGTGGCGGGCCCGGCGGGTCCTGGGCGCGACGTTCGTCGGCGAACTACCGGAGAACCCGACGCCTAACCTGCTGTGCGCGGGTGAACCGGCCAAATGGACAGAGCTGACGGCACGCCAACGTGAATCGATCGAGTCGCTGCGGGACGCGGATCTGTTGAGCATCATCGCCGAAGCCGGAGCGGCGGGCATCGCGTTGCAGCATCCGCGTGGCCGATTGGTCGTCTGGGTGGAGCTGTCCGAACATCGACGCTTCACCCGCGAGGACCGCACCCTGCTCACGGTGCTGGCCGGCCGGCTCAGCCAAGGACTGCACCGCGTCTACCAGTTGGACGAACAGCGCGAAACCGCTGTCGCACTGCAGCATGCGATGCTCGGCCCGGCGCGGTTGCCGGACGGATTCGCGGTGCGCTACCGTCCGGCCACTCACCCGCTGCAGGTCGGCGGCGACTGGTACGACGTGGTCGAACTCGACGACAAGCGTGTGGCATTGATCGTGGGCGACTGCGTCGGCCACGGTTTGGCCGCCGCGACCGTCATGGGTCAATTGCGCAGTGCCTGTCGCGCACTGCTGCTCGAACAACCCAGTCCGGGCGCCGCGCTGGGCGCGCTCGACCGCTTCGCGGCGCGACTGCCGGGCGCGCGATGCACCACGGCCTTCTGCGCCGTGCTGACCCGGGACACCGGGGAGTTGGTGTATTCCAGTGCCGGTCACCCGCCGCCGATCATGGTGTACGCCGACGGCACCAGAGTCATGCTCGGCGGCGAGCACGGTCTGCCGCTGGCGCTCCGGCCGCAGTGGAACCGACCGGAGACGCACGTGATCATGCCGCCGCGCGCCACGCTGCTGCTCTACACCGACGGTCTGATTGAGCGGCGCGGTGTGTCACTCGACGACGGCATGGCCCGGGCCGCCGACGTTGTGCAGGACGGCCGCTCGCACGGTCTGGAAGAGGTTGCGGATCAACTGATGTCCGTGCTGGAGCCCGGCGGTGGCTATCCAGACGACGTAGCCATGCTGCTGTATCGGCAACCGGCACCGTTGGCCATGGAGATCTCCGCCGACGCGAGCGAACTCGCCCCGAGCCGAGCCGCCCTGCGCAACTGGCTGATTCAGGCGGGAGTTGACCCGGACCAGATTCAGGACGTGCTCGTCGCCACGGGTGAAGCCGTCGCCAACGCGATCGAGCACGGTCTGCGGGACCGCCCCACGGGCACCGTCTCGTTGCGCGCAACCGCAATCGTCGACCGATTGCAGGTGACCGTGGCCGACACCGGGGTGTGGAAGCCGCCGGCTGAAATCCCCGGTTTCAGCCGCGGCCGCGGCATCGACCTGATGCGAGTCCTGATGGAGGATCTCAGCATCGATTCCAGTGAAGCGGGAACGACAGTTCACATGTACGCGAGGATCACCTGATGGCCACACCGCTCACGCTGAACACGGACCGCGATGCCGACGGGACGCCACGGGTGACGGCCATCGGCGAGATCGACCTGAGCAACATCGACGTCTTCACCCGCGCGCTCGCCGCGGCCAACGGAGGCACCCGTGATCCGATCACCATCGATCTGAGTGCGGTCAGATATCTGGACAGCGCTGGTATCAACGCACTTTTCGACCATGCCGACGTGGTCGACGACCTGCACGTGATCGTCCACCCGCTGCTGGTCCGCGTGCTCACCGTCAGCGGTTTCAGCAAGATCGCAACCGTCGAAGCAGGCAAACAAGCCTAAAAGCCCCGGCGCGCAACACTTTAACTCCCTTCAGGAGCGCCGACGGCTGAACTGCATGTCCAGGCTGCGCAAGTGGGTCTGCAGCCCGGCGTCCTGCACCGGGATCAGATGAGCCGGTGCGCCGGACTCGTTGTAGTGCGCGTGCCACATCCCCGGCGGCGTGGTGAACGCCCCACCGGCCTGCCAGTCCACCCGGATCGGGTCGGCGATCTGGCCACAATCGTCGAGTCGGGTGCCCAGCAGCGTGTAGCAACCGGGCTGCGCGTCGAGGATCAGGTCCAGCGCGACGGACTGGTGACGGTGTGGGCGCTGCTCCCGGCCGGGCGGCAGCACCCCGAACATCGCCCACAACACGTGCGTCAGGGTCAGCGTCTGCCGCTGCTCGGCGTTGGCCAGCAGCACGCTCACCCGGTTCTTGGTGTGGGCTCCCGGCTGCGCGGCGATCTGCTGGAGTTCGGCGACGGCGTCCGCGCGACGGAACTTGGTGGGGCGGAAGCGCGGCTCGGTGGCCCGGACGCCGAGATACCGCAGCAGCGGCTCGTCGTGCACCCAGTACATCGCCGCGTCTGCGTCGGCGTAGAACACCGTGTGCGCACCCGCGGGCAGGGTCAGGAAGTCGCCTTTCTCCCACTGAACCAGCCGGCCGTCGACCGCCGCCATGCCGCGCCCGTACAGGACGTAGTACAGCTGCGAGGTGGCGTTGGGGTTCGTGCCGATCTGCTCACCGGCCCGGATCCGCACGAAGTTGGCCAGCAGCGCCGGGCTGGTGGCGTCTCCGGTTGTGATGCCCATGTCACCGGACAGGTCCAGCGGAATGATGCCGGTGGGCTGGTCCTGGTACAGCTCGGAGCTGAACTGGGCGATCGGCACCGCAGGGGTGTGTCCGGAACCGATGGGGTCGGCGGCCTGGGTGTACTCGAAGTAGCGGGCGTCATTGGCCCAGTCCTCGAACCTGCCCTCGAATCCGAACTCGGCGACATCGGCCATCGGTGCCGGGATGGTGGGGTCCAGCGTGTCTGTCGTGACTGTCATGGCCTCATCTCCTTGCGTCGACTGCTAACATCTAAATAGTATCTATCTTGTATCTAAGACGCAAGGCGGAGTCGTCGTTACAGTCGGGATACGACTTAGCCGCAAGGAGGCCGGCATGGCGTTGGAGACGGCCAGCGGGCCGGGCGCTGCCAAGGATCGAGCGCTGGACTACGTCAAGTCCCGGGTGCTTACCGGGGCATTTCCCGGCGGCGAATTGATCAGTGAGGGCGAAGTGGCCAACGCGCTGGGTATGTCGCGGACACCGGTACGCGAGGCCTTCCTACAGCTCGAGGCCGCGGGTCTGCTGCGGCTGTATCCCAAACGCGGTGCGCTGGTGGTGCCGGTTTCGCCGGACGAGGTGCGCGGGGTGCTGGAAGCGCGGCTGGTGTTGGAAGACTTCGCGGTGGGTGCCGTTCTGCAGCGGGGTCCGCAGGCGGGAGCCGCACTCTACGAACAGCTTTCGACAGAACTCCAACGGCAACGCGACGCCGCCGCCGCGTCCCGGCTCGCAGACTTTCTGGAATCCGACCGCGCCTTCCACCAACTCACCCTGGACGCGGCGGGCAACTCGATCCTGGCCGGCTTCTACTCGACGTTGCGGGACCGCCAGATGCGCATGATCGGAGAATCGGCGCGTGACGGCCAGCGCCTGGTCAACATCATCGGCGAACACGAGCGGATCGCGGCAGCGCTGCGCGACGGCGATCTGGACGTTGCCCGCGAGGCGGTGCGTACTCACCTGGCCAGCACCACGCGGGCCCTCGGGTTGCTATGAGTCGTGCTGGTGTCGAGGGGCACCACCACCCTGCCTACTCCCGTCAGCGATGCGGCCTTCCGGTGGTCGCGTGGTAACAAGGTCACCGCGGAGTCGAATCGCGAGGAACGGGCGTCGTATCAGGCGCGCATCGAAGATCAGGAGTAGCGATGGGGGACATCAACACGCGGATCGAACTGACCGGACTGCGGGGAGTGCCGGAGACCGCCCTTAGCGCGGCACTGGTCGCATCCCTGCCGGCCAACGAGGCGCCCGCACCGTGGGAGTGCCGCTGCTCGGCGCTGCTGTGGCTGGGTCGCGGCGGGCGCGCCGCGGCCGCCGCGTTGCCGCCCGCCCTGTCCGGCAGCCCGGCGCTGGCCACCGTCGGCGGGTTCGTCCGCTACACCGACACACCGGTCGGCGCCTACGACGAGGTGCTCGGCATGATCGCGTCCCGCACCGGTGTCCGGCCGTGGGGCAACGTGGCTTTCATGTCGGTGAATTCGGAGTCGAGCCTGGTCGGCGGCCGCACCAACTGGGCGATGCCCAAGACGCTGGCCCGCTTCGACGGCGAACTGGCCGCTGGGGGACTGATCACCGGCAGCGGCCTTGACGAAGTGTCCTGGACGGTCAGCGCAACCCCGCGAATTGCCGGGCCGGCCATCCCGCTGAAGACCAAGGCCACCGCCCGCCAGGAGTTCGCCGACGGCCGCATCGGCGATTCGCTGCTGACCTTCTCCGGCCGGATCCGGCCCGCATTCGTCACCGTGGGCGTCTCCTCGGCCGGACCGTTGCCGACCTGGCTGCGTCCGGGGCTGCACCTTGGCGCTCTCGTCGAAGACGCCGCCTTCACCCTGGATAAACCGAGGTTTTAGTCCATCTCGCCGTATTCGTCGAACCAGTGCGCAAGCTTGCCGCGTCGGCTGACCGCGCGGAGCCGAGCCTCGGCGGCCGCACGCGTCTTGCTCGTGGTCACGATCAGTAGTTCGTCGCCGCTCTCAATCCGGGTATCCGGCTCGGGGACGAAGGTGTGGCCGTCTCGAATGATCAGGGTGATAACGGCCGGATCGGGCAGGCGCAGTTCCAGGATGGTGACGTTGTGCAGGCGGGACGGCTTCTGCACGGTCATGGTCAGCAGTTCGGCGTCCAGCATGTCCAGCGGCGCGGCTTCCACCTGGATCTCCCGAGTGGCTTCCCGCGAAATCAGGCCCAGAACGCGTGCGATGGGCCGCAGGCTCGGACCCTGGATAAGGGTGAAGACGAGCACCAGCACGAACACGATGTTGAGCAGTCGCCCACTGCCGGCCACGCCGGCGACGATCGGGAACGTCGCCAACACGATGGGCACCGCGCCGCGTAGCCCGGCCCACGACAAAAACGCCTGGTCGCGCCACGGAATGCGGAACCAGACGAGCGTGCCCACCACCGACAGCGGGCGTGCCACCAGTAGCAACACCAGTCCGATGACGACCGCCGGGACCACGTCGCCGGCCAGCTCGCTGGGGTCGACGAGCAGTCCGAGCAGGACGAACAACCCGATCTGCGCCAGCCAACCAACCCCCTCGGCGAACGAGCGGGTCGCCGAGCGGTGCGGCAGTCCCAGGTTCGCCAACACCACCGCGGCGACATACGCGGCGATGAATCCGCTGGCATGGGCGTCGCCGGCGGACGCGAACGCGACGAGTCCCAGTCCGAACGTCGCGATCGGATACAACCCGGACGCGGGCAGTGCGATCCGCCGCAGCCCAAAAGCCCCGAGATAACCGACCACCAATCCGATCGCGGTGCCTGCGAGCAGTTCATATACCAGGTCGATAGCCGCGCCCTCCGGCTCGAGCACAAAGGGCACCACGCTGAACATCAGCACCAGGATCACGCCGGGCGCGTCGTTGAATCCAGATTCGGCCTCCAGCAGCCCCGCCAAGCGTCGCGGCAACGGCAGCACCCGCAACACCGAGAAGACCGCCGCCGCGTCGGTGGAGGAAATGATGGCACCCAGCAGCAGCGCAAGCTGCCAGTCGAAATGCAGCAGCACGTGGGCGCCGACCGCGGTGACCAGCGTGCTGATGACCACCCCGCCGGTGGCCAGGGCGGCAGCGGGCGCCAGCACCTTGCGGATGTCGCTGAAGCGGGTGGTCAAGCCGCCCTCGACGAGGATGACGGCCAGCGCCGCGGTGCCGACGTTTCTGGCCAGCACCACATCGTCGAACTGCAGGCCCAGCCCGTCCTCGCCGATTGCCACCCCGACCAGCAGGAACAGCAGCAGACTAGGGAACCCCACGACCGTGGCCACGCGGGTACCGACAATGCTGGCCAGCAGCACAAGGCCGCCGATCGACAGAGTCAGGTACAGCTGCTCGAGGGTCATTTTGTTCCAGTTCACACGCGACCGCGACAGCGATCGCTGCCACGGCTTGTACGGACGGGTGGCGCCGATATCGGCGTGCTGCCATTAGATCAGCCCGGACCTACGCCGCGCTCGGTGCACAGCCATACGCAAAGATGGGGTGTGGCCAAGCGGAAGTTACGGATCGGTATTGCCGGCGCCGGCAATGTCGGCCGTTCCGTTGCCCAGGAGTTGCTGGACGCCGGGCACAAGATCCTGCTGATCGAACGGCAGCGACGCAACTTCGAGCCGCACAAGGTCCCCGACGCGGACTGGCTGTACGCCGACGCCTGCGAAATGGCCTCGTTGGAGGAAGCGGGCGTGCAGACGTGCGACGTGCTGATCGCGGCGACCGGTGACGACAAGGCCAACCTGGTGGTGGGCCTGCTGGCCAAGTCCGAGTTCGGTGTGCCCAGGGTGGTGGCCAGGATCAACGACGTCCGCAACGAGTGGTTGTTCGGCCAGTCGTGGGGCATCGACGTCGCGGTCTCGACACCGGGTGCCATGGTCGCCGGCATCGAGGGCGCCATCGACGTCGGCCACTTGGTCCGCCTGATGGGACTCCGGGAGGGCCGGACTGCCCTGACCAAGCTGACCCTGCCCGAGGACAATCCGCTGGTCGGCCAGCAGGTGGCGGAGCTCAAGCTGCCGAAGAACACCGGCTTGGTCAGCGTGGTCCGGGGCGACGCTGTGATCGTTCCCGGGCCCGACGACGTTCTGGAGGCGGGCGACGAGATGCTTTTCATCGCCGACAACGCCCGCGAACGTGCCTTGTGGACGGCGATCAACCGGGCCAGGCGTGCCCGCCTGCCGATCAACCCGGCTTAGGCTGGCGCGGTGTCCGTCGCGCTGCTTCGCGAGATGTTCGACCGAATGGTCGTCGGCAAGAATGCTGACCTGATCGAGCACTACTACCACCCGGACCTTGTGATGACCTCCGACGGTCTCAGTCAGGATTTCGCCGCGTTCCGCGACAGTCATCGGGATTTGTACGCGACCGCCATCACCTATCAGGTCGAGTACGACGACCAAGCATGGGTGGAAGCCGCGGACAAGGTTGCCGGACGGGTATGGATCACCACGGCACGGCCCGGCGAGCAGCCCACCCGGATCGAGGTCGTGCTCATCGCGGCCTTTCGCGACGGGCGGATCCACCGAGTGTGGGAGACCACCTGGCCGAGCTGGCGCACCGCGGCGGCATTCGAAAGTTACTGAGGAACAGCGTCAGCCCAAGCGGCGCAACAATTCGGCCGCCGCGTGCCGGCCGCTGAGCAGCGCACCGTGGACGGTCGCGGGGTTGTCCGAACCCACGGCCTCACCGGCCAGGTAGAGGCGGTCGCTGACCGGTTCCTGCAGCCGACGCCGGTCCTCGGGGCCGGAACCGGGTGCGTGGTAGGAGTACGAACCCAGGGCATAGGGGTCGACGGTCCACCTCGAGGATCGGACGTCGACGACGTCGGCGCCGAACAGCCGTTGGGCGATGGGTGCCGCCGCGGCCAGCAGATCGGCGGGCGGAGCCGATTCCACGTATCGCCCCGTGCGACCGGGATTGAACGCCAACACAACTGGCCCGGCCGCGGCGGGGAGGGTGAACCACTGCGCCCACCGGTTCTCCGCCGCGCCCAAATACTGGTAGAAGGCGTTCTCCTGATCCCAACTGCGCTGCCGGAACCGGAAATAGCTCTTGGACAGCACGCCGAATCCCAACGCGGACACGGCATGAGCGTGTGCCTCCGGCAGTGGCGGGTCGAACGTGATCGCCCCGGATTTCAGCACCCCGAGCGGAACCGTGACAATGGCCGCGGGTCCCTGGAATACTCTGTCGCCGGCTCGCACGGTGATCGAGTTACCGTGTTGCGCAACCAAATTGACGACCGCATTGAAGACGATCTGGAGGCCGTCGGCCAGCGAGCGCGGGAATGCGTCGTAGCCGCTGGTCACCACGGACTGCGGGCCGCCGGTATAGCTGCCCTGATCGAACGTGCTGACCGAGAGCTGGTCCGCGTCGGCGGCGTACTCGTCTTCGATCTCGGTGGTGACGTAGTAAGCCAGCTCGGCACGTTCCCGGTCGGAGAGTTCCTCGCGATCGGCCTGCGCCGCGACGGCGGCACCGAGGCTGCCGCCCACGGCTTCCTCGCGCGCGTCGGACACCAGGTCGCGCCATGTTTTGGCCTCGAAGGTGATCGGCTGCAAGGGCGGGTCGATCGCGAGTTTGACGGGGTGGTTGTAGTCGGTCGGCACGACCTGGGCGTGCACCTTGTCGGCCAGTTCCAGCAGCGGGTTGTTCGTGGTGCCGTGGATCCACGACGCGCCCATTTCCAGCGCTGTACCCCAGTCGCGATTTGTGTCGATCCGCCCGCCGATCCGGTTGCGGGCCTCGATGATCCGCACCGGCCGGCCCGCGTCGGCCGCCCTGGCCGCCGCCGCCAGCCCCGCCATGCCGGCACCGATGACCAGGACCGACTTGTTGTCCACCGGACGCGGTTCGCACCCCGCGGCCAGCCCGGTACCCGCCATGACGACGCTTGCCGCCAGGAAGTCCCGACGGGACATGGGGGACACGAGTGTCAGGGTCCCATACGCCGTTACCGTTTTGTGTTCTTGGAATGTGATTGGCCGCACATCACGTGCGGGTAAACTCGCGGGACACCGGAGGGCGGCAACGGAGCCGCCGAGGGGGGAGCGACGATGAGTGCTCGAAAGTCCACTGACCGTGGCAGATCGGGTGAGCAACTGCCCGTCGACCTACCGCCCAGCCGCATCCTTTCGGTCCGCGCCGCCGACGGCACGCCACTGCACGCGGAGGTGTTCGGGCCGCCGGACGGCTACCCGATCGTTTTGACGCACGGCATCGTCTGTGCCATCCGGGCCTGGGCCTATCAGATCGCTGATTTGGCAACCGAATATCGCGTCATCGCATTCGATCATCGCGGCCACGGCCGCAGCGGCGTGCCGCGGCGCGGCGGCTACAGCCTCAAACACCTGGCCTCCGACCTCGATTGCGTGCTGGATGCCGCACTCGCCCCGTATGAGCGTGCGGTGATCGCCGGGCACTCGATGGGCGGCATGACCATCCAGGCCTGGTCGGAGCGCTACCGGCACAAGGTCGCGCGGCGAGCCGATGCGGTGGCGCTGATCAACACGGCCAGTGGGGACCTGCTGCGCCAGATCAAGTTGCTGTCGGTGCCGCGCGGCTTGTCGCCGGCCCGCGTGCTGGCCGGCCGCACCCTGATCAATGCCGTTGGGGGACTGCCGCTTCCCGCGCTGGCGCGGATACCGAGCCAGCACCTGGTGGCGATGATGGCGGTCGGCGCGGGCACCGATCCGGCCACCGCCCGGCTGGTGTACGAGCTCTTCGAGCAGACCTCGCCGGCGGGGCGCGGCGGTTGCGCCCGCATGCTGATGGCCGAGGTGGGGTCGCGCTACCTCAATCTCGATGGCCTGACGGTGCCGACGCTGGTCATCGGCAGCCAGCGGGACCGGCTGACACCGATCAGTCACTCTCGCCGGATCGCCCGCGACGCACCCAACGTGATCGGCCTGGTCGAACTGCCCGGCGGTCACTGCTCGATGCTGGAACGGCCGGCCGAGGTCAGCCGGGAACTGCGTGGCCTCGCCGAATCCGCGATGGCCCGGCACGAGCGCTACCGGTTGATCAGCTCATAGCAACTCGGCTCATAGCAACGCGGCCACTTCGGCGGCGGCACGCTGGCCGGATCTGACCGCGCCGTCGAAGTACCCGGTCCAATTGTCGGCCGTCTCGGTGCCGGCCCAATGGATGGGGCCGACCGGTGCGCGCAGCACCCGCCCGTACTTCGTCCACGAACCGGGCGGCACCGCGGCGGTCGGCCCGCCGGGCGCGAATTGCTCTGCGCCCCAACGGTGGTCGGCATAGTCGAGGGGTTCGAGGGCCTCGTCCCCGAACAGCGCGGCGAAGCATCCCAGCGCCTCTTTGCGGCGCTGCTCGGGTGACAGCGCATCGAAACTGCGGGAATCGACGAAACCCAGCAGCAGGCCGGGCCCGTCAGGGTGCGGGCTGAGGTCGAAGGTGATGAATACCGGGCCCTGGTCGGACAAGGACTGTCCGGAGAACCCGTTCTTTCGCCAGAACGGTGTCTTGTACGCGGCGTAGGCCTTGCTGAGCCGACCCTGGGGCCAGTTGTTGGCGAGTTGCTCGTATTCGGGCGGCAGCGGGGGATTGAACTCGATGGCGGCCCGGTGCGCGGGTGGGACGGCGACGATCACGAAGCCGGCCTCGACCTGGCCGTGCTCGGTGGTGAGCGTGACGCCGGAGCCATGCCGGTCGATGCGACGGACGGGGGAGTTGAGCAGCACCCGGTCGCCGAGTTCGGCGGCTACGGCCAGGGCGATCTGTTGGGTGCCGCCCGGGAAATGGTCCTCCTGCGCGCCGTTTCGGGTATCGAGCAGCCGGTTCATGCCGCCGGCCGCGCGGACATAGCGGGCGGCGTGCAGTAACGACACATCGTCGGGCTCACATCCCCAGGTCACCCGGGTCATGATGGCCATCAGGTCACGCGAGGAGGCGGTGGCGCGGATCAGGCGCAGCCACTGGGCCAGTGACACCTCGTCGAGTTGCTGCGCCCGCCGCGCATTCCAGGGGGCTGCCACCGGCACGGTGCGCGAGATCCGCTCGAACTGCCATTGCAATCGCGCGATGTCGAGCAGGCCGAGCAGCGAGAGCCGGGGGATGGTGCCCCGGTAGGGGCGCGACGAGCCCCGCCAGCGGATGATGTTCTTGCCCTGGTAGTGGGTCGGCGTGGTCGGGATCCGCAGGTCAGCGGCGAGGGCTTTGACGGCGTCCTGGGTGGGGCCGACGAACGAGCCGCCCAGGTCGATGGGCAGGCCGGCGACGCTGCCGGTGAACGAACGCCCGCCGACGCGGTCGCGGCCTTCGAGTACCAGCACGTCGTGACCTTGTTGCGTCAGTTCGCGAGCTGCGGCAAGCCCGGCGAAGCCGGCGCCCACCACGACGACATCGACAGTCCGCGGGGGGTTTGTCACGTCCTCTAGTCAACAGCATCGGGGTGAGGTTCCGTACTGTTCTTTTTGCCCCGCCGTCCCCGCCACGCAACTGAGGTAGGCGCTTTGAAAGTCTTCACCGCTTTGTATGGCCTTGCCGATGCGGCCGAACGGGCCCGTGAGCTGCGTGACGCCGGTGCAAGCGGTGTTGCCACCTTCGAGGGCCCGCACGACGTGTTCGCACCGTTGACGTTGGCTTCCACCGTAGGCGGACTGGACCTGATGACCAATGTGGCGATCGCGTTCCCGCGGAACCCGATACACCTGGCGCATCAGGCCAACGACCACCAGTTGCTCAGCGGCGGTCGGTTCACCCTGGGACTCGGCACGCAGATCCGGCCGCAGATCGAGAAGCGATTCGGCGCCGAGTTCGACCGGCCGGTGGCGCGGATGACCGAGTTGATCGCGGCGCTGCGCGCCGTCTTCGAAGCGTGGAACACCGGTGGCCGCTTGAACTTTCGCGGCGACTACTACCGGCACACGCTGATGACGCCGACCTTCAATCCCGGCCCGAATCCCTATGGGCCACCGCCGATCTTTGTGGGCGCCCTGGGCCCCCGGCTCACCCGGGCCACGGCCGAACATGCCGACGGCCTGCTGGTGATGCCGTTCGGCTCCAAGCGGTTCCTGCAGACGAACACGCTGCCCGCGGTGCGGGCCGGTCTGCAGGCCAGCGGGCGACGGTCCGAGGACTTCACGATCATTCCCGAGATCATCGTGTCGGCCGGCGACACCGAGGAGGCACTGGAGCGGGCGGCCGCCGGTACCCGTCGACTACTGGCGTTCTACGGGTCAACCCCCGCCTACCGTCCGGTGCTCGCCGCACATGGTTGGGAGGACCTGCAGCCCGAGCTCAACGCGATGTCCAAGCAGGGCCGTTGGCAGGAGATGGCCGGATTGATCGACGACGAGATGATGCACACCATCGCGGCGTGCGGCACTCCCGCCCAGATCGCCGCGCATATCCGCGCCCGGGTGGACGGTGTGGCGGACAGCGTGTTCCTGTATCAGGCAGCGCCGATCGGCCTGTCCACGCTGGCCGAGATCATCGACGAGCTCAGGCACGATGGTGGCGACCCGCTTCGCCCGGCTACGCCGCCCTCGCGATCGCCACTACGGCACGATGGTGGCGACCCGCTTCGCCCGGCTACGCCGCCCTCGCGATCGCCACTACGGCGCGACGGTTAACCAGTCGGCGAAGCCCGACGGGTCGTGCCGGCCCAAAGCGCCGTGCTCGTAAAGACCCCAGCCTTCGACCGGGGCGGCGTCGCCGTCGCGACATACGGCCCGACCGACATGGTCGATCACGCCGAAGCCGGAGCGGCCGACGATCGCCGGATCGGTCATGTTGTAGGTGAGCCGTTCGACGAACTTCTCGCCCTTCCACATGCCGTGCAGCCAATCCGAATCGCCGCCGTAGCCGCCGCCGACATGGATCGGCACCGGCAGTTTGGATTCCACGTCGAAGTGGACAGGGGTGCCGTCGGGGCGGGTCGCGTCGATGGTCGCTCCGGTTGGGATGCGGGTGCCCGAACGATAGTGAATCTTCACCCGCGGCCAGCCCAGCTGCTCGACCCGGCCGTCGCGCCACACCCGGGTGCAGTCGTTGAGTGAACGGAAGCCGTTCGGCTCCTCCTGGATGATCAACACGATCGCGAAGTCGTCGAACGCGATCGGCACGTAGAGCCACCACATGCCCTCGAACGGCGGATCGGCCGGGCGCCCGGCAGGTTCGGGTTCACCGATCGGGCGGATGCCCCAGGATCGGTCCCGACTGCCGATCCATCGGGCGGGGTCTACGTTGATCTCCTCGCCGTCGACCGACAGGTGCCCGCTCCAGCTGCCCAGCTGCGCGAACCGCTGTGCGTTGAGCGTCACCCGGTTTCCGGAGCGCAGGATGTGCGGCTGTTCCTGGACGACGTCGAACAGCCCTTCCCAGGTGAGATCGGCTGCGATGCCTTCGGTTTCGTCGAGAACGATGCGCAGCTTCCGCAACGGATCGATGACCTCGACCCGGTAACCGTTGACGTGTTGGTGCAGCCGGTCCTGGTCGATCGCGTCAGAAAGGTGCACCGCCGTCTGGGTGTCGCCGCGCCTGATCAACAGGAACGCGTCTTTCACACCCAGGTTGGGGTAGTAGCCAATGCCGGTGATCACGAAGATGTCGCCGGTGCGGTCGTGGGCGTTGAAGTAGGAGCGGTCGTAAAAGTTTCGGTCGGAGGAACCGGGCCAGGCGATCGGCTGGGGGAGTTGATGTACCGGGTACTCGTCGAGCGGGCCTAGCATCACTGATCCTCTCCGATAAAGCGTTTCATCAATCCGGCGTGGTAGAACAGCGACTCCACGTCGTCGGGTTTCTCGGCTTCACCGAAGTGCACCCGCCGCGCGCCGGTGCGCATGAACACGCAGGCCCACATCACTCCCGAATACGCATAGAACCACCGCAGGTCGTCGAGCTCCACGCCGGTGAGTTGCCGGTACGTGTCGCGGACATCCTCCTCGCGCATCACCTGCGGCAGGCCCGGCAGCGTCGCCAGGTTGGCAAGTTCCTCAAACACCTTGTGCGCGTAAATCATCCAGGCGACATCGAGTTCGCGAGGGCCCAGCGTCACCATTTCCCAGTCCAGCACCGCGACCGGCTCGAAATCCCGGTACAACACGTTGCCCACCCGGGCATCGCCCCACAGCAGGACCGGTTCGCGGGCATCGGCATCCTTGGGCCAATTGTCCTGCAGCCACTGCAGACTGCGTTCGACCAGCGGCGACCGGCCGATATCCGGGACCGCGAATTCGTACCAGGACTTGACCCAGTTGAAATGCTTGCGCAGCGCGGTGTCGCCGGTCAGTCCCTCGGTGAGGAAGCCAAACGTCTGCTCGGCCTGGGGTATCGAGTGCAGGGTGGCCAGTACCTTGACGCTGGCATCCTGCAGCTTACGCTGTTGATCGGCGGGCGCGTCGGCAAACCAGTTGCCGCCGAACGTATATGGCATGACGTCGGGTGGTACCACCCCGTCGACATAATCCATCAGGAAGAACGGGGAGCCCAGCACCTCCCCGGTGTTCTCGATCCAGCGCACCTGTGGGACTGGGACGTCGGTCAGTTCGCCGACCTGGCGGATGACTTCGAATTGATGGTCGAGGCGATAGGTGGGGAAGACCGGCACGTCCTGGGCGGTCGGCGCCACGCGTGCCACCAGCTTCTGCTCCTGCCCGTCCCACCGGGCAGTCAGGATGATCGTTTCCGAGGACATGCCCGTCGAGTCCACACCGCTTTCCACGGTGACCTCCGGGGCAACGGGAAGCACGGTCGACAGCCATTGCGACATCAAGCTCGGGACGGTGGCGGTGTCGCGGCTCGAGCGTTGCATGCGGCCTATCTCTTCGACCGCCGGTTCATTGGCCACGATGCTTCCTTTGCGGGGTAATTACGATACGGTAGGTAGCGTTATGAAAGCAGACCCGTCAACCCTTGACAAGGCCCCCGGTGCCGGGCGGCCCCGGGATCCGCGTATCGACTCTGCCATCCTTGCCGCGACGGCGGAACTGCTTGTGGACATCGGCTATTCGAGTCTGAGCCTGGCCGCGGTCGCCGAACGTGCCGGGACCACCAAGTCGGCGCTGTACCGCAGGTGGTCCAGCAAGGCCGAGTTGGTGCACGAGGCGGCGTTCCCGGTCGCGCCGACCGCGTTGGTGGCGCCCGCCGGCGATTTCGCCGCCGACATCGCGATGATGATCGAGGCGACCCGAGACGTCTTCACCACTCCGGTCGTGCGCGCCGCCCTGCCGGGGCTCGTCGCCGACATGACCGCGGACGCCGAGCTCAACGCCCGCGTCATGTCCCGGTTCGCGGACTTGTTCACCGCGGTGCGGCTTCGGCTGCGGGAAGCTGTGGAGCGGGGGGAGGCGCATCCCGACGTCGACCCGGACCGGTTGATCGAGTTGATCGGAGGAGCCACGATGCTGCGGATGCTGCTGTACCCGGACCGAAAACTCGACGACTCCTGGGTGCAGCAGACCACCGCCATCATCGTGCACGGGGTCACGCGATGACGGCGGCGATTGTCACCGGCGCCAGCCGCGGCCTGGGCCGAGCGATCGCGCTGGCCTTGGCCGCCGAGGGTGTAGCGGTAGCCGTGGCCGGCCGCACCGAAGCGGTCTGGGATGACCGGCTGCCCGGCACCATCGGCGAGACCGTCGCCGATATCGAGGCGGCGGGCGGACGGGCGGTGGCCGTCCGAGCCGACCTGACCGAGCGTGACGACATAGTCCGGCTGGTGGACACCGCGCGAGACGCGTTGGGCCCCATCACGATACTGATCAACAACGCCGCCTTCACCGCACCCGGCCGCCCGGGCGCGCAGCCACGTCCCAAGTCTGCGACTCCCAAGCCGAAACCCGGCTGGCCAGGCTTCGTCAGCACCCCGCTGTCCGCCTACCGCCGGCATTTCGAGATCTCGATCTTCGCGGCCTACGAACTCATGCAGCTGGTCAGCCCCGACATGATCACCGCGGGCGGCGGCTCGATCGTCAACATCACCTCGGTCGCGTCGCGGCTGCCCGGCGACGGGCCCTATCCGGACCGCAGTGGTGGCGTGCTGCCCGGATACGGTGGCTCCAAGGCAGCGCTCGAGCATCTGACCCAATGCGCCGCATACGATCTCGCGGAGTACAACATTGCGGTGAACGCCCTCGCGCCGTCCAAAGCGATCATGACGCCAGGCTTGTCCTACTATGCGCGCAGCTTCGACGAAGTCAGTTCGGCCGACGAATTCGCCCAAGCGGCAGTGCAACTCACGAGGGTGGACCCCGCCGTGGTGACCGGGCGCACCATCGGGCACCTGCAGGTGCTCGACGGCACCTTCACACCGTTCCGCCTCTGATCAAGCGGCGTGACGGTCGATCAGCGTGATCGCGATGCCGGTTTCGACTTCGCTGATATCAACTCTGGGGTAGCCGGGCAGAGGTGGTGCGGTCGACCGGTAGCGGGCGCCGGTGGGGGTGGTGTACTCGGCGCTGTGCCGGCCCTCGCTGGTGCCGGTGGTGACCAGCCAGCCCGGCGCTTCTTTGGCGTAGTTGCACAGTTCGCATTGACCCTGGCCGTTGCCGGCGCTGGTCTTGCCGCCGCGCCGCCAGGGCTGGGCGTGGTCGCGGTGGCGGATCGGGGCGTCGCAATAGGGAGTACGGCAGGTTTGGTCGCGCAGCCCGATGAAGCGGGCGAGGCCGCGGGGGAAGGTGCGGCTGCGGGATTCCATGGCGACCAGGGCTCCGGTGCTCGGGCGCGCGTAGAGGCGGCGCAGGCTCGCCCGGGAGCGCCGATCGGTTAGGGCGTTGTCGATCATGGTCCGGGCCACCTCGGCGGGGATCGGTCCGTAGCCGTCGAGCAGGGCGGAGCTGGTGTCCTGGCCGAGCAGTGCGGTATCGGAGATCACGACGTTGACCGCGACCGGCGCCGCGGCATCGGCGGGGCTGCCGGTGATTCGCTCGACCACAGCGTCCGCCATGACCTGGCCGCGGGATCGGCCATCGAAGGTGGTGTCGGCGATGCGCCGCAGGGTGGCATACACCCCGACGCCCTGCGCGACGGGCAGCAGGACTGACACCCAGCTCATGGTGTCCGGCGCCGGCCGGATGGTCACCGTCCGGTCCTGCGGGGCCTTGGCCGCGCGATCGACAACGGCGTGCGGGTCGCGGCGGTAGGCGATGGCTTTAGCCTCGGCCGTCAATCGCTTGTCGCCCTTGCCGGTCAGCTTGTCCACGTCGGCGCACATCTCGCGGTCCAGGGCGCGACGGTCTTCGACGTCCAGGCAGGCCGATTCGCGCACGATCAGGGTGGCCCGCCACTCCGAGAGCGCTCCGCATTCCAGAGCGGCCAGCGTGTACGGCATCTCGTGGACCAGCGCCTTGGCCAGGCCCAGGTGCTGACCGCCGCGGACCGGAGCATCCCGACGGGCCAGGGCGATCTCGCTGGCCAGGCCGCGGCAGCGTTTGGCCGCGGGCACCCCGGCCGCGGTTTCGGCGGCTCGCCGGGCGGTGGCAAGTGCCGCCGCCGCACGGGCCTGACCCGCCGCGGCTGCGCTCTTGACCTGCTCCAACGCGGTGATACGGGCGACAAGTTCGGCTTCGCCCGCCGCCGGGTCGAGCGACGTCAATTCCGCTAGTTCGAACATATGTGCGATAGTACCCCGTCCCAGTGACAAGCCGCCGTCGCCACTGGACCGGGGTAGCCGCGCGCCGCTAGCCTTCGGCTATGAGGCACTTAGTGGCCTTCCGCTGATGTTCGACAAGCCGACGGGCCGCGTGGTCGCGGTGCTCGTCTTGTTGATCGTGGCCGCTGCCGCCCTGCGTGGGTACCTACCGCCGCAGCACGACGCACGGCTCGCCGACGACGGCGGGAATCGCGCTCCGCTGATGTTTCTCGTCGCGGCAATCGCCGCAACCGTGGGACTGCTGGCGTTCTCGCTCATCGCCCGCTTCCGCGACCCGCGCGCGGTGGCACCGAGCACGGGCAACCTCTCGGAAATGCTGGGCCGCGGGAGCGGCGAACGGCCGAGTTGGCGCGTCGTGCTGATCGCGCTCGGAGTGATCGTGGCCTGGCTGGTGATTGCGCTGCTTTTGTCGCGCCTGTGGGCCCCGCCTGAAATCAATCTGGATGCACCGCAACAGAGTTCGGCGCCAGCCCCACCGTCGGTACCCCGCGACGGGCCACCACCGAAACAGCCGTCCCACCGCAACGACAATGGGGACACCTTGGGTGCCCTCCTGGCGTTCGTACCGGTCCTGCTGATGCTGTTCGCCGGCGGCGTCATTGCTTCGCGCCGACGACGGCAACCGGCGGCGCCCGCGCCCCCGGCGCTCAATCGTAAAGACTCCCCGGCGCCGGAGGCCGCTTCCGAATCACTCGTGCGCGCAGCCGAAGTCGGCTTGGCCGAAATGGCCGACCTGAGCCGCCAGCCGCGCGAGGCGATCATCGCCTGCTATGCGGCGATGGAGCGCGAGCTGGCCAACGTCCCCGGGGCCGTCCCGCAGGAAGCCGACACCCCCACCGAAGTACTGGCCCGGGCAGTGGCACATCGTGCGCTCCGCGCCGACACCGCCGTCGAGTTGGTGAACCTGTTCGAGGAAGCCCGGTTCAGTCCGCATGTGATGAACGAAGGGCACCGGGAAACAGCCGTACGCGTGCTGGAGCTGGTACTCGACGAGATCGCGCCCCGCTCGAGTGAGGCGGTATGAAAAGGCTGCTGGCCCTGGGCATTCTGCTGATCATCGGAACGGAGCTGCTGTTGCTGGTGGCGCAGGATCGCCGGTTTGTGCTGCTTGCCGCCGGCGTGGGTCTGACGTTGGTGCTGCTCAACATCCGCCGCGCCCTGGGCCACCCGAACGAGCCGGCGGCCGAACCGGAGTCCGACGATCTCGCCGACTCGTTGCGCCGCTGGTTGGCCAGTACCGAGACGACGATCCGGTGGTCGGATTCCACGCGCGCGGACTGGGACCGTCATCTGCGCCCGATGTTGGCGCGACGCTTCGAACTCACGACGGGCCAACGGCAGGCGAAAGATCCGGCCGCATTCCGCGCCACCGGGGAAATGCTGTTCGGGCCCGAACTTTGGGAATGGGTAAACCCGAATAACGTGGGGTATGCGGCTGCCGACCAGCCGGGGCCCGGTCGGGCGGCGCTCGAGGAGATTCTGCGAAGGTTGGAGCAGGTATGACAACGCCGGCCGCTAGGTCAGTTGAAGAAACCACCGCCCAGTGCGAGGCGGTGCTCGACGAAATCGAACGCGTCGTCGTCGGCAAGCGCGCGGCCCTCACGTTGATCCTCACCGCAGTCCTGGCCCGTGGCCACGTGCTGATCGAGGATCTGCCCGGACTCGGCAAGACCCTGATCGCGCGCTCCTTCGCAGCCGCATTGGGACTGGAATTCACCCGGGTGCAATTCACCCCGGATCTGCTGCCGGCCGACCTGTTGGGCTCGACCATTTACGACATGCAGTCGGGGCGCTTCGAGTTCCGGCGCGGGCCGATCTTCACCAACCTGCTGCTCGCCGACGAGATCAACCGGACACCGCCCAAAACTCAGGCGGCCCTGCTGGAGGCGATGGCCGAGGGACAGGTCAGCATCGATGGCCAAACCCACAAACTGCCAACGCCATTCATCGTGTTGGCCACTGACAACCCCATCGAATACGAAGGCACGTATCCGTTGCCGGAGGCGCAACTCGACCGGTTCTCGATCCGGCTGGAGCTGCGCTACCTGTCCGAGGAAGACGAGACCGCGATGTTACGGCGCCGCCTGGAACGCGGATCGGCGGAACCAACCGTCAACCAGGTCGTCGATGCGCACGACCTGCTGGCGATGCGGGAATCCGTCGAGCAGGTATCGGTGCATGAAGACGTCCTGCACTATGTCGTTTCGCTGGCCACCGCGACGCGGCACCATCCCCAGGTCGCCGTCGGCGCCAGCCCACGAGCCGAGCTCGATCTGGTTCAGCTCGCCCGTGCCCGCGCCCTGGATCTTGCGGACCCACATCTCCGGTCGCAGCGTGATCCGGTGCGCGACCGCAGGGGTGGCGAGCGCC